>DASUPZ010000332.1:0-3151 GCA_036280855.1 Pyrinomonadaceae bacterium
GGAGGGATCTTCAGCAGCGCCGCTTCAACCTGCACCAATACCACAACAGGCCGGATCTTCGATCTGAAGTCGACCGACACTTATCAAAACGGCGACGCAGTGTTTATCGAAACTGACTCGTTTACGCCCGTACTCAACCCTGCTACCTGCGTTTCGACAAACACGCAAGCAGTCCCTTTCCGCGTAGCAGGCGGCACGGGTGTGTACGCCGGCGCGACTGGTCAGGGACGATTTCATCTTGCCTCAAACGAACCCTCATGCAACGGCCTTGCAGTGCCGGCGCGTGTTTCGTTTGAAGGAGTGCTCCAGTTGGCCCAGTGAGCCTCGCCTCACCTGATCCCAGGCACTCATCACCCACTCAAACAACGAAGGAGTAAAAACAATGCGTAAAACCAAACTCAAATTCATGCTGATAGCACTCGCAGGACTAATCTCAATCGCCGGCTACTTGAGCGGAGGAACTTCGAAAGCAGCAATGCTCAACGGGCGCGTTAATGCCGACTGGAGAGGCACTGAAAGCTTTGGTCTGACAAACGCTGGACCAAACGTCGCCCGCTGCGGCGCATTTCCGGAGAACGTCGAATTAACATTCTCGGGTTCGGGTATTGATACTGAAGGTGGTGCTTTTAACGTCACGGCTTCAGCTTGCACTAATACCACCACCAACGAGATCTTCAATCTGAAGGCAACCGACACATACGTACAAAGCGGTGATCAGGTGTTCATCGAAGCGGACTCATTTGTTCAGGTAATCAATCCCGCGAATTGTGTTGCAACAAACTCGCACGCGGTCATGGGCCGGGTTACAGGTGGCACGGGCGGACGCGCAGGCGCGACGGGCCACGCGCGGTTCCACTTCGCGAACAACATCACTCCGTGTAATGGACAGACTGTAGACGCGCACGTCTGGTTTGACGGAGTCGTCATGCTGCCGTAAAGAGTGCAGTTCGGCACTCTTAAGCCTCCTTGGAGTGCGGTGACTTGTCACCGCTTTGGTCCCAACTCGGCATGCACGCTCGCCGCGGGACCAAAGCGCCGACAAGTCGGCGCACTCCGGGGAGGCGCACACTTTTCCCACGTTCCGCGGGATTTTGTGTGATAAATTCCTCACCCCGATGGATAACCGTGAGGCCCACAACCTTACTCAACTTCTGGAAGCCTGGAGCGACGGCGAGGAGGAAGCCCTCGAAAAGCTTGCGCCCCTGGTCCATGCTGAACTATATCGCCTCGCCAAGCGCTACATGAGCCGCGAGCGGCCGGACCACCTGCTGCAAACCTCGGCCCTTATCAACGAAGCCTACATTCGCCTGATCGACTGGCAAGCCGTCCGCTGGCAGAACCGCGCACACTTCTTCGGCGTTGCCGCGCAGATCATGCGTCGTATCCTCGTTGACTTTGCGCGACGCCGTCCTCGCGTCGACAGAGACAACGAGGCCGTAAAGATGCCGCTTGACGACGCAATGACGGTCTCGATTGAACGAGACTCCGACCTCCTTGCGCTTGATGATGCGCTAAAAAGTCTTGCCACGCTCGACGAACGCAAGAGTCGAATCGTCGAGTTACGTTTCTTTGGCGGGTTGAGTGTCGACGAAACGGCGGAAGTCATGCAGATGTCTTCCATCACTGTCATACGCGAGTGGAACAAAGCCAAAGCCTGGCTCTATCGCGAACTCAGTAATAACTAGCCTCAATGGATCGCGAGCTGTGGAAACAAGTTGACGCACTGCTCGAGCAGGCACTCGAACACCCGCCCGGTGAAAGGGAAGCGTTCGTTCAGCAAGCCGCTCAAGACAATTCATTGTTGCGTGATGAAGTTCTCAGTCTCTTGAAGAACCAGTCGCAGGCTGCAAACTTCATGGAACGCTCGGCCATGAATGTAGCCGCCCACGCGCTTGCGGACGATTCCAAACTCACAACCATCATGACTTCCCTGGTGGGCCAGGAAATCGGAACCTACCGTGTCGAAAAACTTCTGGGCACGGGCGGGATGGGAGAAGTTTACCTCGCCCGCGATCTGAAGCTCGATCGAATGGTGGCGCTGAAAGTTCTTCCCTGGCAGTTTGTGGTAGACGGCGATCGGTTAAGCCGCTTTCGACGTGAAGCGCGGGCGCTTTCATCGTTGAACCATCCGAACCTGGTCACGATCTATGAAGTCGGTGAAGCTCTAGGCCTTCACTTCATTGCGATGGAATTAGTCGAGGGCAAAACGCTGTCGTTGTTGCGAGACAAGCTGAATTTGAAAGAGCTTTTATCGATCGTTGCCCAGGTTGCGGAGGCATTGGGCGCCGCCCATCAATCGGGAATTATTCATCGCGACGTCAAGCCTGACAATGTGATGGTCCGGCCTGATGGATATGCGAAGGTCCTGGATTTTGGTTTGGTAAAACTGACCGAAACCGAGTCTGCTCCGGAAACAGCGAAGACACAGCTTGGCGTGGCCATGGGAACGCTGGCCTACATGTCACCGGAACAGGCTGCGGGAGAAGCGGTCGATCATCGAACTGATATCTGGAGTCTCGGCGTACTGCTTTACGAGCTGGCGAGCGGGCGAAAACCGTTTACAGGCGAATCGCGACAAGCCACCATCAACCAGATCCTCTCCGCTGATCCCGATCCGGTGACGACTATTGAGCCGAGCCTCCCACCTGATTTGGATCGGATACTCAGGAAGGCACTGGATAAAGATCGGGAACTGCGTTACCAAACGGTCTCGGATTTTCGCGCGGACCTGCGTCGTTTGCTGCGTGAGATCGATTCGTCTGCTTCAGATAGTGAATCAAATCCGGCTGTTGCGCAGCATCCGATGCGACGTCGCTGGGTTTGGCCCATGGCCACATCTGTTCTGTTGATCATGGCGGCGGGTTTCGCAGGGTGGGTGTGGCTGAAGGCTAAAGCCGCGGCGCCTGATTGGTCGCGCGCCGAACACGTGCAACTGACCATCCAACACGGCACAGAGTTCTTTCCCAGTCTCGCACCTGACGGAAAGAGTTTTGTTTACGCGAGCGATCAGAACGGCAACTTTGATCTGTTTGTGCAAAGAGTCGGCGGCAAGAATGCGCAACCGCTGACACCAAACACACCTTCCAACGAGATCGCGCCTGTCTTTTCACCAGACGGTGAACGCATTGCGTTTCGATCCACGCGAGAGCCC
>DASUPZ010000333.1:0-5111 GCA_036280855.1 Pyrinomonadaceae bacterium
AAATAAGCGCAACACAGAGTGGTTGATTCAACACACGTTCAGCATAGAGGCAAAGATCAATTTCGACATCTTCAACAGACGAGAGATAGGGGCGCAAGTGAAACACAAGCCGTAGTTCTCGTCCGAGAAAGGCAAAATATGGCGGAAGAGAAAATATTAACGAAACATCCCCAGGGCAAGGCGGGTAGGAGCATCAGTAAGCAGTCGTACGAACAGCTTAAGAGCGCGATCCTTAAAGCGTTAGGCAAGAAGGAACTTACTCACACGGAACTGTTCGATCAGCTCAACAAAAGTTTGAAAGGCAAGTTTGACGGGAACATCAGTTGGTATGGTGAAACTGTGAAACTGGATCTGGAAGCTAGAAAGCTTATCCAGCGAAGCGACGGTAAGCCCCAGAAGTACCGTGCGTTGAAGCAGGCCTAATGTACGCGTAGCTTACGTCTGTAGATCAGAACTCCGGCGGCGAGTGCCAGGACGGCAACTCCGCCGCCACCCGCCATCAACCACCCGTATCCAACGCCGCCCGCCATCACCATCATCCCCTCAGGTTCGGGCCGTCGAGCGCTTTGTTGATAGGCACGTGCTTCAGCATTTGCGAGGGCTGCTTCCAAACGTACTTTGCCCTCCTCGAGTGTTCTGAGCTGGGCAGCTACGCCGTTGCGTTCGATCGTCAACTGGCGGCGTCGTGATTCGCGCAATTCTTCCGGCCGCGTCGACCCAACGCCTGCAAGCGAACGCTCGATGTTTTCAGGCTTGAGACTCTCTTCTAATTGCTCCAGACGGGTGCGCAGATCCTGTTCCTGGGCTTGCACGTCGATTAACTGCGCGCGCAGCTTTTCAACTGACTCTGCCGCATTCTCAGACTCCTGCGCGTACGCAGCTGTAGTAAAGGCCAACACAAAAAACAAAGCCAAACCAAATGCGTGTCTCATTGCTCACCCACTTTCCGTTGAGCCTGAATTGTATTCCTTCTCGTGGATTTACGCGAGCAATCCGAAGGCCACCGCGTGACAGGCGTTTACTTGGAAATTGATTACTTAGAAACCAAGGGAATATCTGACTGCGTTTCTATAGTTTTCGGTTCTGAGGAGAGAAAAGCACCGTTGCGATATTCGCTTGGCGTCACGCCGTAGATTCTTTTGAAGTCTCTTACGAAGTGACTTTCGTCAGTTAAACCAACACGTCTCACGATCTCTTTCACACTCAGGAAAGTGGTGGTGAGAAGGGTCGCAGCTTGTTGCATTCGGAGTGATTTCAAATACTTCGCCGGGGGAACACCCGTGATTGTCTTGAACAGATAACAGAAATAAGGTGGCGACAGATTTACTGACTCAGCCATTTTTCCAAGCGTGAAATTGCGGCTGGGGTCGCCCTGCATTAATTCAATTACACGCTTAACTCGTTCCGCCATGTTGTCTCCTGTAGATGATTACGAATGTTGTGAGATTTAACTATGTAATGTTGAATGGATGTTTCGTCTTGACGTAGTCGAATCAAAGCCGGGGGAAGTCGGAATCTTTTATCTCATAGTTGCCGTTTTGATCAACCGGCGCCATTTGAATAGACGCGATTCAATATTTTGACGCAAGCATTACGGGCGGAGTCGGATGCGCGCGAGGATGTCAGTGAAGCGGCGGTTCTGACGAAGCTTTGCGAAAACCGGATCGACTTTCAGGTTCATCAACCATATGTCGCGTTCTTCGACGGCTGTTTCCAACCACTTGAACGCCTGGTCCTGATCGCCGAGCCCGGCGTAAATGGCGGCAACTGTGTACGGTGAGACGTAACGTTGTTCCGGCAACTGTTGCAACTTGTCGAGAACTCGTTTCGCCTCAGCGGTTTTGCCGGATACAGCGTAAGCATGGCCCAACAAGGCAAGCATCAGCGGGCTGCCGGAAAGCTTCAGACCCGTGTCAAACTCTGTTATCGCTTCGGCATACATGCCTTTCGCTTCATAAGCAAGACCGAGATAACGCCGCGCGGGAAACGAACTCGGATCGAGTTCGAGGATCTTCCGGCACTGCTCGATTGCCTTGTCGTTCTGTCCTGCGAGGTAATAGATCCAACCGAGATGCGAGCTCGCTACAAACGACAACGGCTCCAGCTCTTCGGTACGTTTTGCTTCTGCGATCGCTTCGTCAAATCGTTCTACGGCAACGAGGTATGAGCTGTACCACTGGTGCGCCGGAGCATAGGCCGGCTTGAGTTTGATCGCAGTTTGAAACTCACGCTCGGTAGCCGTGCGGTCCCAATCGAAGCGAAACTTTATGAACGCCATCGACGTGTGGGCCTCGGCGGAACTTTCGTTGATTTCGAGTGCGCGCGTCGCAGCTTCCCTCGCTTTAGGAAATCCTTCTTTTGGTTTCAACCTGCCGTAAACGACGAGCATGTTGTAACAGTCGGCCAGTCCGGCATACGCGTCGCCGTAATTCGGATCGATTGCGATTGCCTGGTTGAAATACTCGATTGCCTGTTGCAAGGCGTCGCCCGTGCGCTTGTTCCAGGCGTTGCGGCCATTTAAATAAAGTCGATAAGCCTCGAGCTGTTTCTTCTCTTCGACATTCAACTTCAGGCGCAGATTTTCAAAGATGTCGCGCGAGATGTCGTCCTGCACGAGAAGCACATCAGAAACTTTGCGATCGTAGTGCTGGCCCCAGAGTTGTGCGACGTTTTGAAGATCGATCAGATCAGCCTGGATGCTGATGATGTCGCCGTGGCGGCGCATGCGCCCGGTGACGACAGCGCGCACGTTCAATTCCTGCCCGACCTTGCGCGGATCGATCTCCTTGCCTTTGTAACCGGCGACAACGCTGCGCGGAACCACTCGTAACTGTGGCAACTTGGAAAGACTATTGATCAGGCTCTCAGCGATCTTTTCATTTATATATTGCGCATCGGGATCAGCCGATTCGTCGACAAAAGGCAGCACGGCAATCGACTGAATTACCTCGCCCTCGCTGGCTGCGCCCCAGCCTTTGAAGTACACCAGGCCGATGATTCCGGCAACGACGAGACCAGCGACGATGGCGTAAAGGGGCGTTCTCCTCGCGGGCGCAACGGGCGGACTGGCGACCCTGGGTTCTTCCGCAACTTTCACAGTTTCGGGCGAAAGCGCACTCTCTTTATGACCGTTGCCTCCGGCCTCGATGCGGTCGCCCGCCCACGTCCTGTTCGTCTCGGCCACAAATCGATAACCGCGGCGCGGCACAGTCTCGATGAACTGGACCCCGTCCGGAGTTTCGCCGAGCGCCTTTCGCAGGAGTGAAATGTTCTGCGTGAGGTTCCCTTCCTCGACAAAAGTGTTAGGCCAGACGCGCCGCATCAGGTCATCTTTCTGAACGACCTGCCCGCCGTGCTCTACGAGCGTCAATAGTATGTCGAAGACTTTCGGCGTGAGCGGAACGGGTTCGCCTTCGCGCAGCAGGACACGTTCCGCTGTTTTGAGGCGGAAACGTCCGAATTCGTAGCAATTACTCTCCTGTTGCACCATTAAGACCGGCCTTGAGAAATATCTTTGAGGAAATTTTTATCGTCGTTTGAGGACTTATTCGAGCGGAAGGATTGTAATGCACCGCATTCACGCTAGCAACGAAGGATCTCCCCATGATGAATCAGAAAAAATCTTCCGAGCTGATCGAAACGTCCTTGATCTATTTGTTGAGTGCAGTCGTAGCCGCCGGCGGTTTCTTTTTCGTCTGGCTGGTTTCGTCACTCTTGTGCCTGGCACGCAGATGACACGGATTAGAACGGATCGTCGATCGATTCGCTCTGCTTCGTGAAAAACTTCGGCCCATCCGGCGTGATGTACAAACAGTCTTCCAGCCGGATTCCGAACTCACCGTAAATCACCACCGTCGGTTCATCACTAAAACACATGCCGGGTTGGATCGGCGTCTTGTTCCCTCGTACGAAGTTCGTCCACTCGTGACCGTCGAGTCCGATGCCGTGTCCCGTGCGATGCGGTAAACCAGGCACTTTGTAGCCGGGACCAAACCCGGCATCGACGATCACTTTCCGCGCTGCGTAATCAACCGCCTCACACGGAGCACCAACTTTCGCCGCGGCAAATCCAGCATCCTGCGCCTTGCGTTCGAGGTCCCATATCTGACGTTGCCGATCGGTCGCCTTTCCAAACACAAAGGTTCGCGTGATGTCTGACTGGTAACCATCCACGCTACAACCACCATCCATCAACACCACGTCGCCTTCCTTCAGACGTTGCGGCGTGCTGCTGCCGTGCGGAAACGCCGTGTACTTTCCAAAGCTGACGAAGACACCGCCCGAGCTGCCAAGGGCGCGAAAAGCCGCCGAACAGTTTCCGGCAAACTCGCCTTGCGTCATCCCTTCATGCATGGTGTCGCGCGTGGCCTTGTAAGCAACGATCGCGATGTCGTTTGCGATCTGCATCAACGCGAGTTCAGTTGGTGACTTGTACATGCGGCAGCCGGCGGTAACCGGCGTCGCATCGACAAACTTCAACTGGGGTGCGGCGAGCCGGATTCCGTCGTACAGAAAAAACCGCACGCGTTCTTCAATGCCGATGGTTCCCGTGCGAATTCCGCGGTCTTTGAAAATCTCGGCCACTCGCTTGTAAGGACTTTCATCTTCTTCCCACGTGCGGATGTCCGTGCCCATCTTGATCAACTCGCGGGCCCGTTCTTCTTCAAACTTCGGGCACACCCACGCAAGCTCGCCGCGCGCCGGAATCACGGCCGCAAACATTCTTTCGCTCGTGCCCCAGCGCATTCCTGTGAAATAGAACATGCTGCTGCCGGGCTCGAGAAAGATCGCGTCCACGCGATTCTCACGCATCAGCCTCTGCGCCTTCTCGATCCGCGCTTTGCGTTCTTCGAGCGTGATGGGCACGACGTTGTCAGTCATCCGGCGCAACTGCCGGATTGGTTCAGGCACATTTCCCTGCTGCTGGGGCTCAAACGATTCTTCGTGCGCGTGGACGAGGGAACTGCCGAAGAGTGTTGCTCCAGCCAAACCTGCGGACAAACGTAGGAAGTCTCTACGATCGGTACACATGATAGGGGCCTCAGTTTTGAATCATTGCAAGGCGCAAAGCAATTTACACGATGTCAGTGTTAGAATCCATTTGCATTGTG
>DASUPZ010000334.1:0-5622 GCA_036280855.1 Pyrinomonadaceae bacterium
CCATCTGTTCGTAAGCCGAGTAGAGCGTCTGCATAAACTTCACTGCCTGGCCGACCAGCGCTGCGGGCAGGCCCAGACCAAACGCGAGTTTGCGTGCCTGGAAAGCCTGGAAGCCAACAGCCGGATCGATTGCCTCTTTCATGATTTTTTCGGGCGTGGTTGCCGCGACTTCTTCGATATCCATACCGCCGGCTGACGACGCCATGAACACGTTCCGGCCCGAGGCACGATCGAGCACGATGCCGAGATAAAATTCTTTGTCGATTGGGAGTCCTTCCTCAATCAACAACACTCTGACTTCTTTACCTTCGGGCCCGGTCTGGTGTGTGACGAGGTTCATACCGAGCATTTGCTGCGCGAGGTCACGCGCTTCGTCAGCGCTACGGGCGAGCTTGACGCCGCCACCCTTGCCACGACCACCCGCGTGAATCTGTGCTTTGACGACTACCAGATCGCCGCCGAGTTCCTTCGCGGCGTGGTAAGCCTCTTCCGGCGAGCGTGCCACGATGCCACGCGGCACGGGCACGCCATACTTTCTCAGAAGTTCTTTCCCTTGATACTCATGAATTTTCATGCACTGCCTCAGACGATTGAAGATAGTTATAGAGCAAATTTTTGATGAACGGCGAGTGTATCCGCGAGCCTCGTAAAAGAACAAGTTGCCGCGCCGCCAAAAGGCACAAAAGACACAAATGCTTGCTGAAGCGAGCTATCTTTGTTGCGTTGTGCTGCGAATGCGGGACCTGAGCCTCTTCAGATCACGACTGGAGTGGTAAACGGCAAAAACGTGAATTTCATCGTCAGTGGGTTCATAAAAGATTGCCAAGGGAAACTTGCGTAAAACCGCGCGCCGGAGCTGTCGATAAACGATCGGGTAGGCGTACGGCGCATTTACGATCCGCTGAAGAGTCTCATCGACTCGTTGTGTCAGCTCATCGTCCAAACCATCGCGTTGAAGTGCATACCACACTCGAGCTGCGGCTAATTCAGCCTCAGCATCGGGCTGAAAACGTACGTGCATGAGGAGTTACTTGGAGTTAAGGAAATCATTTTTTATCTCTTCCCACGTTCTGCCTAGTGAGGGATTCGCGCGAAAAGATTCAATACGACGATCGAGTTCCCGCTTCTGAGCTTCTGTCAGCTCAAAACAACCGCTGTCTTCGGCAATGCTATCCCAGATTTCTTCAACCAGCGCAATTCTCTCTGGGATGCTGAGTTTCTTTACTTGTTCGGTCAGGTTTGAGGCCATCGTAGTATCAACCGCCGGAGTCATTATATTCTACACCATACGGAGGTATAGACATGAGCGACGTAGTTGTAACTTCTCAAACGAATCTACGGAATGAGGTGCGATATGGCGAGGGGCAGTCGTTCATCACTGATGAACCAGTCTCAGCCGGTGGTGAGGATGCTGGTCCCGATCCGTACACGTTGCTGCTCGGGGCGCTCGGTAGTTGTATCTCGATGACGCTGATGATGTACGCGAAACGAAAGCAGTGGCCACTCGAATCCGTGCAAGTTCGCCTGCGACAAAATCGCATTCATGCGAAAGACTGCAAAGAGTGCGCGCAAGACAAGGAGGGTTACATTCACCGCATCGAGCGCTCAATCACTCTCACTGGACCACTCTCAGACGAACAACGCGCGCGGCTTCAGGAGATCTCACACAAGTGCCCGGTCCACAAGACGCTTAGTTCCCAGATCGTGATCACCGACATGAATTCTTAAAGGGCGCGTTACACAGGATTTACTCGATTGACTAGATTTACATGTTAATCCTGATCATCATGTAAATCCTGTCACCGGATCAAATCAAACGCCCTTTGCAACGTCGCGACGTCGAACTTCTTCATCTTCAGAAACGCCTCTGTCATTCGCGCGATTTGCTCCTTAGTGCCACTTCGCATCATCTCGTCCATAACCTCAGGCACGATCTGCCACGACAGCCCATACTTGTCTTTGAGCCACCCACATTGCTCGGCTGCAGGCACTGCAGAGAGCTTTCCCCAGTAGTAATCAATTTCTTTCTGGCCGTCGCAGTACACGATAAGCGAGACTGCTTCGTTGAAAGCAAAGTTGTGCTCGTGGGCGCTGTCCATTGCTGCAAACCAGCAATTCTCAAGCATGAAGTCAGCAAACAGGATCGTCCCTTCCTTCTCGGGCTCCTGCCCCGCACCGTGGCGAACAATTTGTCCCTGACTGGAATTCCTGAACACTGACAGATAAAAGTTGATTGCTTCTTCAGCCTTGCCGGAGTTCTGGCCCACAAACATCATAAACGGGATGATCGGCGGCCGCGGGTCACCTTCCGGCCTGGTAAGCATCAACTGCCACGACAGACCGTATTTATCCTGAACCCAACCATACCGCTCGCTAAACGGGTACTGGTCCAACGGCATGAGCACCGTGCCGCCGTCCGATAACTTTTCCCAAACTTCATCTAATTTTTCTCTCGCATCCTTATCTCGTGACGGCGACGAATCGAAGAACAACGGATCGAAATTTACGATGAATGACACAGAGGGATTGAACTTGAAGAGCGGTCCGGCGCTGATAGCCATAAACTTCTGCCGCCACAACTCAAACGAAACGACATCGCAATCGCCGGAGGGTGTGTCGTGGAGCGTACTTACATCTGTGACTGCTGAATCAGGAAAGATAGACGCGTAAAACTCGGCCGCTTCTTTGGCTTCTTTGTCGTACCACAGGTGCGGAACAATTCTCTGTTTGATCGCTTCCATTGTGTTCTCCCTGTATCACCCATAGACCTTACTGTGCCCCTTGTCAGGCGCCCGTAGAACGTGTGGACCAGGCTTCACGCGATATCTCGAAGCGCGATTCTCCGTTGGCTTCTCGACCGGCCATCCGCCATCCGGCTGACTTGTAGAAACGCTCCGCTCTCGTAGCAGGACTGGTTGTCAGCCATACTCGTGCTGCCCCTTTCTCGAAGCACCATTGCATCATCGCGTCGTGCAGTCGACGTCCGATGCCTCGCCCTTCGAAGTCCGGGTGAACGAAGAGTGCCCAGATATTGCTGCTCGAATAATCGGCGACCCCAAACCCTACGATCCGGTCTCCGATCTCGGCCACCCAGCCCTGACCGCGCTCTGCAAGCATGCTTCGGTAATGCTCCAAACCGATTCGAGACGGATCGCTGAGCTGGTTCTCACGCACACTCATGCGGACCTCATGCATTTGTGGTATGTCTGCCTGACTGGCTATCCGGATCTGCATTTTGCGCTACATGCCTCGGGAAGTTGTCATGAAGCTGCGTTTCGAGAGAGTAAAAGAATCGAGATCAAGAGGAATTTCAATTTCATTGTAAGCACTCACTATTCAGGTTCGTACTCGTCGCCAAGATCACGCAAGTAGTCAGTGTACAACCACACGTGTCGCGATTGCGCGTTGTGAATCGATTCCGGGAACTCAAATTCACCGAGCACCACGTCGTCAATTGCAGCACGGACCTGCCGCGCGCAGAGCGTCGGGCGTGCGCGCCCAACGCCGGTCCCCAGCCCAGGGAACGCAATAGACTCAATTACCGGATGTATTGGCGTGCCCGCGTGTGGGCCATCCGCGAACATACCGTGCAACACGAGGCGTAGGACCGCACGCGCCGCGAGGTACGGATTGATCGTGTCGCCGAGGATCATGGGGACGCGCATGGTCGGAGCTGCGATTAGGTACGGGATGCGTGGATTGTCCGTTTCAACGACCTCGGCTTGCCCGACGAGGAGTTCGCCGCCGTGGCGCTCCGTGATCACGCGCTGCAGGCGCTCCTGAACCTGCCAGCCGAAGTGCCGGGAATAGAGCATGTCGATGCCACCGTCCATAAAGCCGAAGCTATTCGCCGGGCTGACGACCGCATCGCAATTAAGGTCAAGAATTGATCCATCGTAGAGCTTTACAAACTCGAGGTCGCCACAGTACCGCGCCCACGCCTTCGACAGCGCCTCGTCGCAAGATGTCAGGATGATTTGCATGTTGGGATTCAGGTACGACGCCGTACAGGCAGCAGCACTGGTAGACAGCGATAGCTCATACCCAGTTCTCCACCAACAACCCCTGGACTTTAGCGAAGTGTCGAACGTTGTTCGTCACAAGGGTGCATTGAAGGGCGATGGCGTGTGCGGCAATCAGAACGTCAAACTCACCGATAGAAGTTCCACGTTCGGCAAGAATGCTGCCGATTCGTCCAAACTCGGCGGCGGCCGCTTCATCGAATGAGACCACCTCCACTGCCGCCGCAAAGGTATCGATCAGACCGTGGAGTTTTCGAGAGCCCCTGCGATCGGCACCATAACGGAGTTCGGCCAGAGTGATCGCGCTGATGCAGAGATCAGACGGGCGCTGAGTTTGCAGGCGGGCGCCGACCTGGCCCTGGCCACGAAGCGCGAAGCTCACGCTATCGGTATCGAGGAGGTATCTCATGATTTGTCAAACGGAGCCTTCCGTGAACTCATTGCGCGGGCGGGCGGCCTCGGGATGTCCTCTGTCCAGGCACCTAGACATTTAAGAAATTCAGCGGGCCATTCGTCAGCCGGCTCCAGGATGATCTGCTTTCCGCGTCGCTTTACGATTACCTCGTCCAAGTCATCGCTAAACCGGCACGACTTCGGCAGCCGCACCGCCTGGCTACCACCGTTCTGAAAAATTTTTGCACGTTCGGCCATGCTCAAAGTATATACGGGAGTATATACCTGTCAAGCTCTCGCAGACAGCTCTGACGGAAGCACCCGTCGTATCGCCTCAAAGCAAAAACGGCTGCCAACATTGGCAGCCGTTTATACAAATGGTCGGGACGGCGAGATTCGAACTCGCGACCTCACGCACCCCAAGCGTGCGCGCTACCAGGCTGCGCCACGTCCCGTTGTCCCTGTCTTACTATCCTGCCAAAGAACAAATGTCAAACGCCGATCACTTCGCGCGACCCTTCGTCTCCTGCTCGAGCAACGCGAGCAACTCACGAAGCTCCGAAGCGAGCTGCTTCAAACCCTGTCGCTCTTCCGCAGTGCGGGGCGCAACTGTATGCGGGTAAGAAGCCGGCGCCGGAAATTCTTCACCGTTTGTGGATTCAACCGGTGCACTCTCAACGTGCCCGTCTTCCTCGCCGACAACCTTCAGCTTTCCACCACCACGAAGTTCGTTTGTCAATCGCTTCTTCGCACCCGCGATCGTGTACTGGTCTTCGTAAAGCAGCTCTTTGATCCGCAACGCCATTTCAACATCGCGTTTGCGGTAAACGCGCTGGCCCGCGCGGTTCTTTTGCGGCGCGAGCATCGGAAACTCCGATTCCCAGTAACGCAGCACGTGCGCCTGCACGCCCGCAAGCTCACAAACCTCCCCGATCTTGAAAAAAAGTTTTTCGGGAATAGCTACAGCGGGACGACTCATTCAGCTCAAGCCTCAACTAAAATTGTGATGCTGTTTTCTCTTGCCGGGCGTTTGGGAAAGTCACTTGGCGAGTTCGCCAATCCATGCGACGCCGACATGTTACTCGTGCGAATTTAGCGTGTCAACACTTACACTTAGCGGCTCTCACTTAAAACTTTTTCTTAAAAGTATCGCGTGAACATCAGCCGCGGGATAACGCGGATTTGTGTAACCTGCTATAATCCGCAG
>DASUPZ010000335.1:0-4571 GCA_036280855.1 Pyrinomonadaceae bacterium
ATAAGCAGGAACTCTGGTAGACCAGCGAGTGGCGCGCATTCCCAACTGCCAACGTCTTCTCCAAACTCATCAACGAAAAGAATTCGACACCCGGAGCTGATCACGGAATTGACGTAGTCGGCGATGGTCCAATGGTGCTCGTAACACTTCAATGCACCGCTTTCCCTCGATAGAACATTATCAGTGTAGTCATACTCGAACGGCCCTCGATCGAGATAGCGCGACTCCACTATGAGGTTCGTCTTCGACTCTTTCCATATCCTTCGAAAAGGATGGTATTCACTAATCATGAGGAGACCGCCGGGTGTCAGTATACGCGCCGCCTCTCCATAGTACTTCACGAGATCTGCGACCCAGACAGCAACGTGACCGCCCGTGTAGACCACGTCAAATGAGCCGGTCGTAAGGGTCGAGAGATCGGTAACATCAGCCTGTACAAATCTGATAGACAGCCCGAGTTCACGTGCGCGATGTTGCGCAACCTGCAACTGATTTTGCGAGATATCAACTGAAGTCACGAAGGCGCCCAGCCCTGCCAGCGCGAAGACGACCTGGTTGTCTCCGCTTCCGAGCACGCACACGTTCTTGCCCGCGATGCCGGCAAGATACTGGAGTTCCATCGCACTAAGAACTAACTCCGGCTCTGTTGGGCAACGACGCCAGAGGCCGCGGCTGTCAGCGGCTCGTTTCCAGTGCTCTGATGCGGCCTCCCAGCGGTCTTTGTTTGCAGAATGCAAAGGGTTCGTCGGCTTCATGATCTTGAACGTGTTGTAGATACCACAAGTGCAGGAACAGACTCAAAAGCGACCCGGTGACTGCTTCGGGAGAAGCAGCTATAGACGGTTCAGTCGCGTGGGCCATCTGCTGCAGGAATGCTGTGAGGGGTCGTCGTTTGCGGAAAGACATACGACGTAAGAATAAAAGAATCGTGGAGTGTGAATTGTGCTATAGTGCGCGGGCACCCACCAAAAACGAAGCGGGCCGACTTGTGCTGTCACACAAAGCCGACCCTAGGACCATCAACCTTCTAGAGAAAGGATGACGACCATGGCTTGTCATAGTAGCGCAAACGCGCGCAATCAAACACCTCACGCAAACCGAACAACCAGAACCGCAACTATCATTGATGCTCTTAAACGAAGAGCGCAGTCTGTCTTGAACGATGAATCGATCGATGCTCGGAGCCGCGCGATTTTCGCGACGCATTGAAGACGAATGATCCGTGGCTTGTTGAACTTCTGCGGCGCACGGATGTAGGTGAAAGCAAGACGTTCGAATGCTCGCAAACAGCGGGACCGAACGAAGATGATTCAAGAGACGACAAGATCGAAGCACTCGCAGAAATCATCTGCCGTGGTGGCGATGAATCCGCGGGGGCGCTATTCGTCCTTATGGGAACGATTCAAAACTCCACGCATCCCGAAGCACTTGCAAACACAGTGAAGCACTTTGCCTTCACGCTGCGGTGAGTTCAACCTGTTTGGAATGGTTGACGCTCAAATTGCGATAGTTGAGAGCGAACTATTGGCAGGCAATACGCTTCCCTCCTGATCGATAGGTACGACTATGTGGGGTGGCCACGCAAAGGCCACCCATACAGTTGCACCGGCCGCTTAGGAATTCGTAGTCGCGCGCAGCCCTGTAGTGGTAAACTCCACCACATAACGTAAATCAGATTGGTCACGCGACCTGGGAACGATTTGGACCCATTGGCCTCGCTACCCCCAGCACTAGTTAACTTAGGTCCTCGTCATTCCCTTTAACTAAGCACATCAGCTGAACAAAAGGAGTTCGTATGTTTTCACGTTCCAAAGTCACTGGGATATTGAAAGCGGGCATCAGTGCTTATGCTAAGAACGCTTTGATGAGCCTGGTCGTAGCCGGCATCGTTCTTGGAGTTGCTTCATCGACTCGCGCCGATCCGATCGATATCGGCGTATGGCAGCAGTTCACTTTCGGAGGTCCTGGATCTTTCGGTTCCGGGTGCAGCTTTTGTACTCCCACCGAGAATTCCCAGTTTGCGCCAGTGCCTCCCTGGACGTTTACCCTCGGGCCTGGCGGCGGATCTCTAACAATCACAGACGTGTTATTGATCGGGGATGCCTTTGATGTGTTTGATAATGGCGTACTCATAGGCAGCACGCCATCGGTTCCCACTAGTGGAAACTGTGGGCATGACCCAGTCCCGTGCTTTGCGAACCCGGCGGTCAGCCATGGTGTTTTCTCGCTCACTGCCGGAGACCATTCGATCATCATCATCGCGAGAGACTCACCTTTCACTGGTGGCGTAGCGTTCTTCCGCGTGGATCCCGTTCCAGAACCAGCGAGCATGGTTTTACTAGGCACGGGGTTAGTCGGAATAGTCAGCGCTTTACGCCGGCGGCGAGTGAACGGCTCAAAGTAAAACGATTCGACGGAACTCGAGAACTTAAACCGGGGTGAGCTGGCACGGACCCGTTAGGCGTTCCGCGCATCAGAGCTTGCCCAAGGCATCCATCATCTTATAACCGTCGATCCAATAGGTCACAGGCTTCGCCAATATCCGCGTCGACTCTGAAAGACTGTGCCGCAACGAGCCGAAGAACCCGCGCCCGGTCTTGATGCGTACTATGTCGGCGGACTGGATAATCTCCGTCGCGTAATCATGCTTATCCTCCAGAATCAAGCGAGACCCGTCGAACGAACGGAAATAGCCGCTCACCTCACGCCCGGTGGTCATGCGTACTCGGACGAACTGACCTGGCTTCAGCTTGGCGGCAGCGTGCATTTGCGCTTGAGTTTCCTGACACTCGATTCCCCACGAGGCGCTCACAGGATCATGCCAGAGCAGCACGAGGAGCGCGGTGAGCAGCAGGACAGAAAGGCTGTTTCGTTGCATGTTGGTTCCTCCCGCGAAGTAGTTTCCTCGATGACGTTTGTATGGTCTGGCAGGCGTGTGACAGTTTGTTATCCGTCTCAACAAAAGCAACGGCTTAGCAACGGAGAAGTTGTGTAGGACCGCGTGGGACTGCAGGTGCGATGTGATGATGATTCAGAAGTAACCCTTGATCGTGTTGCTTTGGAACGTCCCATCTCCTTCTACTTCGATGAGAGCATAGATTTCGTCGCGGCCCCAGTCTTCGTTTAGCTGGGTCTTGTGAACGGTTTTGTCGAGGGTGAACCTTCCGCCCGGAAGAACCTGCTGTACGCCGGTGCCCACGCCAAGAAACGTGTCGTCCAGCCACTCATCGTCACCGCGAATACGACCACCGACCCCCTTGCCCACTGACTCAAAAAAGCCCTCGCCGTCAACGATCACTCGGTAGTATCCGGGTTCGTTTTCGTCTCGGGTGATGAAGAGCGTTACTTTCTTCACGGCGTTTCCCTCTCCTTTCCCCAGGGAGTGCCCGCATGGAAGCGCTTCAGCTGGCACGGTCTGATCGCTTTCTATTGGGTTATGAGAAAAGTCGAAGAAAACGTTTCGCGAAGGCTATCAGTGGGCCAATGGCCGATCGGCGTGAGTTGGGTTTGACTGGCCGTAGTGGCCGGGTTTTAGGCTTGACGAGAGTGGTACCGCCGTCTGTTGCACGGTTATCCTCTCTCAGGAAACCCTACAGAAGCGGCGGTCCCGCATTTATACGTGTGAGAAACCCAGTGACCTCAGTGTCTCAACAGGTAATTAGTTCAGAGTTCGAAGACTTGCGTCACACGCTTCACGAGATCGTTCTCAGTCATCGCGCCATCGACCTCAATGGCGTGCAATTCCAGACGCGCCGTTTCCTCGCGGAGTAGATCCGTGAACATCCGATCGCGATCGAGCAGGTTGCGCAAAGCTCTTTCCGGATCCGTGGTTCTGGCGAGAAATCCCCACGACGAGCCTCCGCGGCTTTGGACCACCGCGTTACGGAATGAAGGCGTCGGAAGTAGCCAGACGGCATGAGCACGTGTGGAGAGAAGAGGTTCAACAAGACGTGGCAACAGTCGAAAGCCTTCTGCGATCACGCGGGGCTCACGTGGGAGGCTGAGAAGATCTTCGATGATTAGCTTGAAGCCCTCGCCCTGAAACCAGTGGAAGGTCTCAAGCGTTTCCGCAGGTCGGTTCAGCCATCGCTCATCCATGTTCATCGCCATGAACTTGTGCAGCAACGGCGCGTCTTCGGGTGTGCTGCGGCGCGCGTGGTCCGCCATTACGTCGTCGGTCGAGTAAACGTGTAAACCGTGCTCGACCGCTATGCGACGAGCGATGGTGGACTTCCCTGCACCACTCCCGCCGCCAATCCAGTAGACGTGTTGAAGTTGTTCCCGAAACGGTTTCACGATTTACGCAAAGCAATTCAATCACGACCTGAAGACCTCGGCACGTTATGACGTGCAAAATCCGTCAATAGAGCGCCTTCGCGTCTTTATTCGAAGTTCTGGCGACGACGGCGATGGCGATGCTGACGCCGATCAGGAACACCGCCTCGGCGAGCGCGGCGAGGTTCTGCGCCTTCGCATGTCCGAACGGGTGGCCGCGATCCGCGGGACGAACCGCGACGGACACAGCGAAGAACGTGAGCAGGGCGGCGGCGAGGTCCGTCCCCGAGTGCGCC
>DASUPZ010000336.1:0-8398 GCA_036280855.1 Pyrinomonadaceae bacterium
AAACCGTTTTCCGATTTTTGGTCCAGCCTGGAGTTGTAGCATGTGACCTCCCGCCCGGCCGTTTGCAAAATCAAATAATTCTTTTGGATAGAAGTCTGTTTGAATCTCAGCGCTTATGCTTGGGGTGAAGTTGTAAGACAACCTGCCGCCGAAACCTGACTGGGCCTCATAAACCTCAAACGGCAATGAAGGGAGTTGGGTGTCTGCCCACACTGCGAGACGTATCGACGAGAATTGCACACCTACTTCAAACTTTCGCTCCTCATCGGAACCGGGCGTACCAGGGTCTTGAGTTGCCGGATCCGAGTTAAAGAAACGAAAAGCGATACCGGCGTTGAACTGGAAATTATGACTTATGCGCGGCAGTGGCGGTGACGGCGGCGTTGGAGCAAACGTAACCGTTCGCGCGTCGCCGGCATGGACCACGGTGTCGCCCGCATCAAACCGCACGAGGAGTCCACGTGATGGATAGAACTCCAGCACGCCTCCAATGTCCATCGAAAAGAAATTCCGCCGGCTTACATCGATAATCGGAAAGACCACCGGACGGTCGTTGACTACAATGGTCTGCGTACCGGTTTGGATGAGTATCTCGGGTGAACTGATGAAACCAGGCCGCGCCTTTGCAAAGATGCCGAACCTGTCAAAGCGCTTACCTGCCTTTACTCCAAACTGGCCCTGTGCGAGGACGCTCTCGTTATCAAAGCCGTCCGGGAAAATGCGCGGAAAGAAATTGCCTTCGGCTTCGAGTGCGACGTGCTTGTTGAAGTTGAAAGTGAATCTTCCACCGGGACCAACTTCTGACCTTACACGATCGATGCCGAATTGCGGCTGGATATCTTGCCCGGTAATCGACGCGAAGTGGATGCTGACTTCAATTTTCGAAGGTTCGTTTACCTGTTGTGCATGTGTTGCTGGTCCAGCGAGGCAGAGTGAAAGCAAAGCGCCAACGAGGAGGAGCGTTTGTCGCATGAGAATGGTTCCTTGTTTGTCGATGCTGCAAGATTTTTATTTCACCTGGTGAGCTGATCAAGCAGATGATGCCGCTTATTCATGAGGTGCTTGAATAAATGAGCACGGCATGCTGCTTGCCCCAGGTGACGGTGCAATGCGAATCATAAACGAGGTTTACTATGATGAATTTGAACCGCGCCGCCTGTCTGCTGATTCTCTTACTCGCCGTGAGTATAAATGCTTTTGGTCAAAGTGTGGACCAAAACGTTACCGTTACAGTCAAGCCTTCGCAAACCGTCGAACAACGAGTGGCCGACTCGATCAAAGAGAAGGAATTGCGCGAAGCGGCTGAAGAGAAAATCGCCGCGGAGAAGTCTGCACGCATCGCGTCGAAAAGCCCGCGAGCTCTGCTGAGTCGCGCGCAGACGATTTACGTGGCATCGAGCACTTCGTACTTCGAACCCATTCAACTGCAGAATGCTTTGCGTAAACGTTCGGAGTTTGAGGCGTGGGAGCTGGCGATCATTGACGACTGGGACAAACGTAAAGTTGCAGATATCATTATCGACATCGACCGGCCACTCTTCACATTCACGTTTACCTACAAGATCACCGACCGCACCAACGGTGTGTTGCTCACCTCGGGAAAGATCACGGCAATCGACGGCAACGTCGCCGCCCCACTCCTGACCGCACGAATCATCGAAGACATCAAGAAAGCACGTGGTGAGGGGAGTAACAGGTAGCTTGACAGGATGTACAGGATTTTCAGGATTAACATGTAAATCCTGTTCAATCCTGTAATCCTGTAAAATTGTCGTTGTCGCCGGTGATTGCGAACTTGTAGGTTGCGGCGAGGGAGAGGAGGCCGGCGATTGCGAGGGTTCCGGGGGCGAGCAGGGGATTGGCGCCTGAGATTCCGCGCCAGAACAGGTGACGCCATGATGCTCCCGGTAGGATCTCCTGCTCAAACGCTATGTTGTTGGAGACGTGTTCGTAGACACCAAACAGGCTGCCAAGTATCACAAGGATCATGCACCACCGCAGCAAACGCACAGTCGCTGGCCCACGTCGCGCAAGAACGATCAGGCTAACCAACAATCCCAGCCCTGCCAGTACAAACGCGATCCACTGGATCGCATCCTCATAGTGGTTAACAAGATACAACTCCAACAACGTGCCTGCGAAAAGCATCGATGCAAGAACCAGCAGGAAGAGACGCAGTCGTCTTAATATCTCTGCCGTGCTCATTGCTGGCTAAGATAACTGCGCGCAGTTTGAAGGCTCGTATCCGGCACCAACCCGGAGAGTTTCGTCATAAACGCATCGGCCGACGCATACGGTCTGCCCGCAATCACCGTTTGTGCGTCCTGCTGGTCTAACCCTGGAATTTGCATCAGCGTCTGCGCGTCAGCCTGGTTAACATCGATGGGAACGAAGATATACTTCTCATACTCCGCCACAGTCGCCTGATCCACGTACTTCCCAATCTCGCGGCGGAACACCTGAATACTCCGGTAGGGCCGGTACTCCTCAAACTCATGGACCATGCGATTGCTGAAGTTCGGAATCGTACTCAACAACTCAGCACCAGACGCGGTGTTAACGTTCAGTTTTGCGCGAGGCGTGTTAGCGGGTGACGGTGCAACGGCCGTATTCGCGGCAGGCGAATTTGCCGGCGTGGCGGTGTTAACTGGTCCCGTCTGGTTTGTGTTGTTGCCGCAACCCGCAAAGCAGATCACGGAGAGAACGATAAGTGACAAAGATCGAAGCATTTTTCTTCCCTTCGAAGTTATTTTGACCGGAACATGATTTACATCATCTTGCGTGCGAACGATGATACATCAAAAATGTAAACCATCTGCTCCGAAGTCAGCACAAACAGACGCTGGCCATCGCGGCTAAATCGCAACATCGAAATCGGACTCGAGAAGCTAAACTCGTCGCGCTTCTCCATCGTCCCGAGATCGTAAACTGCTATCTTGCCCGTTTCGTTCTCGACGCACAGCAGTTTCGAAACGTCCGAAACCGTGGCATAGCCGCCAAACACACGTCCTTTCAGCTCGCCTGTTTTGAGCGAGTAGACCAGCACACGATTCTCGGTGTCGGTCACGATCACTGAATCACCGGCTGCATAGATATTCGCCACGCGAAAAGAAGCTTTGCCGGTTTCAATCAACAGCTTCCCGATTTCCTCACCGGTTTGCGCGTGCAGGATCTTGAGAAAGTAGTCGCCCTGCTTCTCCTTCATCCTGCTGAGTTGTTGCGCGAGGCGAGGGTCGCTGCTGATTTCAGCCTTCGCGGCATCTGTCGAGACAAGCCAGATCAACGCCATCGTGTCATAGTTCGGCGCGATCCAGGTGCGCGGCGTTTCTTTCGGAAAAGCTTTGGACCACAGCGACTTCATCGTACGCGCATCAAACATCTCGATGATCACGTTTCGACGAAAAGCCATCGGGTCAACTCTATCTTTGTCTTCCCCACCCGATTCAGGCTTCGGTTTTTCCTTCGCCGTCGCAGATTTGATCGTGAACAAGTACTGGCCAAACTGATACGAAGTGTTGCTTTCAATCTTTGGACCACTCGCCGCATCGCCGGTGTTGAGATTGAACTTCGCGATGTTCCGTTCTACTTCGTCGGTCTTCGGAAAATCGCCATAGAAGTAACCATCGTCGCTGACGTGACCACCCTGGAAACTCCGGAGCGCCAAAGCAGCTTCGGCTTTGCTCAGGTTCCAGACTCCGCCACGCGAACGTCCGGATAACGCCAGCCATTTCAAATCAGGCGACACTTCCGCGACTCGCAAACGCCCGAGGGAAACATTCGATAAGACAGCACTCGCTACGAGTTCATTCTTTTCCATGCGATACAGCCCGACTTCACCGTTGCGCATTTCGGCAACAAAGAATGGACCATGAATGTCGAGCGCCGCGCGCTCGTTAACTTTCGCAATCGTTTTCTTGTTGATGTCCATCACGCCAAGCGCGTAGTCCTTGATCGGCCGGATCAGGATGTAATCGCCGCGCGTCGCGCCCGTCATTCCTTTGCGCCACAACTCCATCTCCGCGATCAGTTCACCTGAGGGAAACTTCACCAACCCTGACTTCTTGACGTTCTCCCGGTTGATGACTGCCATTCGGTCGTTACCGATAAATGCAAAGCCCCCGGCGATGAAGCGTTTGAGCGAGTCGGAAATCGGGACCTTTGTCAGCGTGGTGGTATCGATCACTTCGGCAATGTCGCCCACGTAAGTTATTCCCAGTTCCACCCGGCCGTGATAGCCGGCGACAAGGTGACGGGCATCAGGCGAGAACTTCATGTTGATCAAGCCGAGGTTCAAGTCGCTGCTGTCGTCGCCGCGCAGCCGCACGGATGAGAGAATCGAGAGATACTGCCAGTAGTCCGGCGCATAAAATTCTTTCTTCTTCCAGACTATCTCTCCCGTTTCTACTCGGACCAGATTCAAATCAAACGCCGAATCCAAACACGCCAGCAGCTTTCCATCGGGCGACAACGCAGTCTGCAAACAACCCTTCAGCATCACGACTTCTTTAACGTTCGTCTGCCGCGCTTCCGCGATATTCCATCGCTCAACGCGAAGATTGTCGCTGTAGAAAACGATCTCTTTGGAATCAGGAGTAAAGACTGCGTAGTACGTGTCGAAGTAAGTGTTTATGCGGAAGAGCGGCGTAAACGGTTCACGCGATAACACGTTGATACCCGCATCGTCCTGGGCGATCACGTACGCGCCGTCCGGGCTGAAACGCAGATGCTGGATGTCGCTGCGCAAGGGCGGTGTGAGTTGTAGTTTTGAGATAACTCCGCGGACCGACTCTTTTCGTCCGAGCCCGGTGTAAGCAACGACTTTCGACTGCCACTCCGCAAATGCAGGCTGATTTGCCGCCGTGCGTTGGCGGCACGCCGCCGGCAGCGCCTTTGCGCTGTTAGCCATCTCGCGCAGTCGCTTCTGTTCCGGTCGCGTGCTCCCAAAGAGATCTGTGAACCAGTTGCCCTTCTTTCCTTCAGTGCCGGTGACGCGATCCCAGAAGCGCGCCATTGCATCCGGATCGTAGCCGGCCGAAACGAGAGCAAACATGCCCGCCTGATCGGCGAAGAGCTGGCCCTTCTCGCGATCTTTAACTTTGAAAGCGCCGGGCTTGAGCCTGGCGCTCTCGATCAGTTGATTGTATTTATCGAAGATGTCGCGACGATCGCCAACGGAGGTCACACCGAGCACTTCTCTAAACTGACGGGTTGTGTCGATCGCGGAGTCGTGAGCAACCAGGTGGCCCAACTCGTGTGCGATCACACCCGCAAGCTCATCTTCGGTCTGCGCAGCCGCGACCAGTTTGCGCGAGACGTAAATACGACCGCCCGGAATCACAAACGCATTCGCGTCAGGCAAGTCGACGAGGAAGAACTGGAATCGAAGCTTGTTCAGCGGGAGATGCTTAGTAAGACGCTGGCCGATAGCCGTCAAGTAGGCGGTTACATCAGGATCCTCGATGACGCGGTAGTCTTTCTGAATGTATTCGGCAACAGCGTCGCCGAGGTAGATCTCCTGTTCCTCGGTGAATATGTTTGGTTCGCTTCGCACAGTGCCGGGCAGGGGCGGCGCGCATTGCTGCTGTTGGGCCGCCGAGGGATAAAAAACTGTCAGAATCAGGAGCAGGGCAAACGGAATTGGGAGGTTTTTATTCATCATAGTTTTTCGAGCGGGGTTGGGATTTCGGCCCACGAGGGCTAGGTGGAGCCTCGCGTAGCTGGGTATATTAACACTGGTTTCGGATCTTTAGTTAAAGAGAGAAACAAAATGAGTAAGACCATAAAACTGCTCCTGGGCCTGGTTACGCTCTGGCCATTTGCGTATATGATTCTATTCTTCATAACGATTTTGTCTCTCGTCTTTTTCTCGCAGGGGGCTGAGCCGTCCAGTGGTCCACCGCCTCTGATCGCCCTTATTTTCCCATTGCATATTTTGACGATGCTCGTGATCATGGGGCTCACCATCTTCTATATGGTGAACGTTTTCAGGAACGAACGAGTCGTGAAAGACCAGAAGGTGTTGTGGGCCGTGGTGCTGTTCCTGGGAAATATACTGGCGATGCCGATTTACTGGTATCTCTACATCTGGAAGGAAGGAAAACCCGCGGGCGCGCCTGCGCCGGGGCAGCTCGGCAGTGCAGACACTTCTGCGTGGACCGCTAACGCGAGCGTTCCGCGTCAGGAACAGGAGCAGTACGTTCCTCCTTCACAACCACCCAACTGGCGTGATTAGAAACATATGAGCGACGCAGGATTTCTAAACAGCCGCGGGATCTTTCCGTGTCATGCTTGCGGCGAAATGATCTATAGCGACTCGGCGCAATGTCGCTTTTGTTCCGCCGTTGTTGATCGTGAAGCTGCGCAACGCGGCGCAGAACTCCAGGCCGAGGTCAACAGTGCCTGCAACCAGGCGAAGCTGCTGCGCAATGCGGCAGGTGTGATGTGGCTCTTTCTGCTGTTAAGCGTAATCCCGTTTCTGCCCTTCGGATGGGGATACTTTGGTTTATTTCTCGGAGTGCCGGTATGGCTCATTTACTGGTATCCAAAATATGGGCGGCTGAAAACGCAGGACCCTGATTACAAACTCGCCAAGCGCGACTGGAAAATAGCACTCGCCCTCTGGCTACCCGCAGTCATCATTCAGATAAGCTTCTTTTTTAGCGAGCCAGGCGTATCGTGGTGGAATTGAGAGTTCAGGACTGGAAGATCACGTAGACGATGAAAGCGGCGATGTGAGCCACAACGAAACTTCCCACCAGTGCCACTAAAGGGATGAGACCTTTTACGCCACGTGTTTTCAGCAAGTGATACGGGATGATGATCAACCATCCTATTGAGACCAGTAAACCTCGACAGTAAACCGGCTTCACCGCAGACTTGCCTGCTTCCGCGTCCAGCCACCAAACCACGCCGCAAAGAAAAGCAGACGTGTAGAGAAACTCGACTGTCGGCAATGGCTCCATCTCCTGAGCGTAGTAAACGCCGGCGCCGAAGTTATAGATGAACACGAGAATCGCCAGTAGGACCAGCATCATTTTGAACCAGGTCTCCGCGGAGTGTAGCGACTGGAAAGACTGCCTTGGCCCAACAATATCCATCCGGATCAAAATATCGTCAAGACTAAATATGCCTTCAAACCTTCTGCTCTTTTGACACGGCCACAAAGAAGCGCAAAATACACCGGTGTTCGATTGTGCTTTTTGTGCTTCTTCGTGGCTTCACGGACGCGATCTCGCGGTCTGTGTCCTGCTCTTTGCTTTCACGTATTCGATCTTCGTTCTCTCACCGGTCCAACAGCCGGCCGACTCGCTCTATTCGATGATGGTTAGCCAGAGCATCATCGAGCGCGGCACCGTCGCCCTGGACCATTACAAGTTTCCAAATCTCACGCCGGTCCAGAGCAAGAAATTCCATTCAAACAGCAGCATCTATCATCTCGATCTGATCGACGGCCACGTCTATTACTACTATGGACCAGGCAGCTCGATCCTCTCCGTCCCGTACGTTGCGATCATGAATGCGTTCGGAGTATACGCGTCGAATGAGGACGGAACGCACAATCCGGCTGGAGAAATGAGAATACAGACGGGCCTCGCCGCACTGCTGATGGCTGGACTGGCGGTGGTTTTCTTTTTTACGAGCAGAGTTGTGTTGCCGTTGACTTGGAGTGTCGCGATCGCGCTTGGTGGGACGTTGGGAACGCAGGTGTTCAGTACGGCAACGCGCGCGCTGTGGGCGCACACGTGGATGATCTTTCTGCTCGGCTTTGTGGTGTTGCTGCTGGTGGGCCAGGAGCTGAAAGGGCGGCGGTTGAGTCCGGTGGTGCTGGCGAGTCTGCTTTCGTGGATGTTCTTTGTGAGGCCGACTGCAGTCGTGCCGATCATTGTTATCAGTGTTTATATTGGCGTTTTTCAGCGTGATTTGTTTGTGCGTTATGCGGCGACTGGCGCCGCGTGGCTGCTGTTGTTCGTGATTTATTCGTGGCACAACTTCGGGCAGTTGCTCCCGAATTACTACCGGCTCGGTGCTCAGCTCCGTACGCACTCGATATGGGTTGCAATGCTCGGCAACCTGGTGAGTCCTTCGCGCGGCGTTTTAATCTTTGTTCCCAGCTTGATATTTGTGGGTTACCTGCTGGTTCGTTACTGGAAATACGTTCAATCTCGTAGACTTGTCGGCGTGTCATTGACAGTTCTAGTGTTGCACCTGATCCTCGTGTCGTCGTTTCCGATCTGGTGGGCTGGATTTTCTTTCGGACCGAGGTTTTTGACCGATGTGGTTCCGTGGTTTGTGTTATTGGCGATAATGGGCGTCCAGGCGATGTTGATAGCCGGCGAACACCGCACTCCTGTTTACAAGACGCAGGTCGTTCTTGGAATGGGTTTACTCGCCGCCAGCA
>DASUPZ010000337.1:0-11395 GCA_036280855.1 Pyrinomonadaceae bacterium
AACCTCCCTAACCCTTTCAGGGTTTAGCGTGTATTTTGGATTTGAACCCAGGGTTCTCGCTGCGCTCGAACCCCGGGCTTAAATTAGCGAACGCCTTCGGCGTTTGATCGAGCTCGAACGAGAATTGCAATGAAACGGTAAGTTTTCTTTAACCCTTCTCGCGTCCTCATCGGTATTCTACTGTCCCCTTCAATTTTTCCCCTTGCAGTAAAAGATCCCTTCTCCTTGATTTAGGTCAATCAGGAGGAGGCACCCAAGTTCCTCCTTTTGGCCAGTCCAGACAAGGAGATCTGCTATGTCCCGACATTCGCGTACCGACGCCAGTGGTCCAATACTATCAACTTTCGTTCTGGCTTTAGTGCTCACCGTTCTCGCGGTGCTGGCGCTGCCGCTATCAATTTCCAACAAAGTCTTAGCCGAAAATAACGCGCATACCTTTCAGGGGCAGTTCACGGCTCCAGCTTGCGGGCCGCGGCACGACTTCGTGATTGGCCCAGGCACCAGAACGATCGACGTCGTCGCATCAACGTTGCCAGTCAACGACATTGTCCTAAAGCTGTATCACGGTGGGCGAGTCGTCGCTGAGCAGGACACTGGCACGAGCCCGGAACCTATTCACTACGCAACAGGCAGTGATCTCGCCACCGGTACGTACCAGGTGGAGGTCTGTCCCTTCGAAGGGCAGGCTGTTGTGACGCCTTCCGACTACTCCGGTGTAGTCATCATTTCGGACGCGCCGGTTCCGGGAACCCCAGGTGCCGACCCGGTGGTTCTGACTCCGGCGCCGATCGATGGTGGACCACGACCGCGATACCAGAGCCACACGCCAAGTGCTGCTCAGATCGAAGCCGGCATGACGAAGAACTCGCAGGACGAACCTAACATCGGCGTGAACTGGAGCAGTGGCAAAGTGATCCTCCAGGCGCTGATGCAGACGCTGCAAGTCGGATTCGACGACCAGTCGTGCCCGCAGACACCGCCTTCGACCTGGAAAGACGTCACACCCGTTGTCGCGAAGCAAAGTTTCGACCCGATCCTCTTCAACGATCACCAGACGAACCGTACCTTCTTATCGCACCTCCTGTTGCTTCCCGGCGGCGGTGCCTCGGCGTTCACAGACGACGACGGCAACACCTGGATTCCAAGCCAGGGCGCAGGCTTCGGCTCAGGCTTTGATCATCAGACACTTGGAGGTGGACCATTTCACGAGCCCGTTCCTCCACTTCCGGGGTACCGCAACGCCGTTTACTACTGCGCGCAGGATATTGCTTTTGCCAACTGCGCTCTGAGCGTTGATGGCGGGATCACTTTCGGGCCGGCTGTGCCGATGTACGTTCTTGCCTCGCCTGACCAGGCAGTGATAGGCCAGTGCGAAGGTCTCCATGGACACGTGAAGGTTGGCCCGGATGGCACAGTCTACGTTCCCAACGCCGCGTGCGCGGGGCCGGTAAATCCAAATGAGAACGGTTTCGCATTCTCCGAGAACAACGGAACGACCTGGGCCGTGCGGACTGTGCCGGGAACCGTGGGCGGTGGCAGTGATCCTTCGATAGCGGTAGACGACGGCGGCCTCCTCTACCTGGGCTTTGTGAATGAAGACAAGTTTCCCGCAGTGGCCGTATCAGCCGACAAAGGAAAAACATGGACCACAGTTTATGACGTGGGCGCGATGGTCGGTGTGAAGAACGCTGTCTTTCCAGCTATGGTCGCAGGCAGCGCGGGCCGAGCTGCCATGGCCTTTTACGGCACAACGGAAGAAGGGTCCGTCAACGCCTTCAACTCCGAAGGCGTCTGGTATCTCTACGTGGCCCACACCTATGACGGCGGACAGAGCTGGATCACCGTCAACGCCACGCCGAACGATCCGCTTCAACGGGGAGGGATCCACCTCGGCGGCGGCGCGCAAATTCACCGCAACCTGCTCGACTTTTTTGACGCCGATCTTGACCGGTTTGGCCGCATGACAATCGGCTACGCCGACGGCTGCATCGGGCCGTGCGTCCAGTCGCCTGACGACGCGCGCGGGAATTCCTTTACGGCTTATGGCACCATCGCTCGCCAGACCGGCGGACGGCGTCTCTTCTTCGACTCTGACTCGACCCAATCAACTGTTCCCGGTGCTCCGCGTCTTACCGTCACGCGCAACGGTTCAACCAGCACTCTCACGTGGTCGCAGTCGGAGGACGGCGGTTCCGCGATCACCGCTTACAACGTCTATCGCAGCACAGGTGGACCAGAGCAGTTGCTCGCCACGCTTGGAGGTAACGCCGTGCGGTACGTCGATAGTTCCGGTAACGCGACTACCGAATACACCTATCGTGTGAGCGCGACCAACGCCGCCGGCACGTCATGCGGGACGAACGCGGCGATCTCGAAGCCTGCAGGCAGCTCGTGCGGTGCACCAGGAATACGCGTGGTACAGGATGCCGGTGGCGACCAAATCGGTGCTCCACTCGAACCCGACATGGACATCGAGTGGGTAGCTATTGGCGAGCCGTTCTTCGCGGACGGATCCAGGAAACTCGTCTTCACTCTCAAGGTTAAAAATCTGGCCTCGCTGAAGCCCAATCGAATGTGGCGCATCCTCTGGAGCTATCCCGATGCGCCAGTCGCGCCGAACCCGACCTCGACCGCATTCGTCGGCCGCTACTACATCGGCATGAACACCGACAGCGCAGGCGCTGCTACGTTCGAGTACGGCATCGCGCAGAACCTGACTGCAGTAGTCGTCAACGCGTCACCTGCCGAGCGGTTTGGCGCAGCCGACGAGGGTAGCGGATTCAACGCCGACGGCACCATCAGAATGGTCATATCGGCTGACAAGATTGGAGGCCCGCATGCGGGCGATCTGATCGGCGCCCTGGTTGCGCGAAGCTACCCTGTGGCCCAGGACATCACACTGCGAGGCGACACCGCGTCCGACGTGGCGAGCATGGGCGACACCTACGCTCTTGCTGGCAATGCCTCATGCGCGCCGGCGGTCACGGTTCTTGAAGATAACGATTCGCGCATTGCCTACGCTAACGGTTGGCATCTCGTGAACGACTCGAACGCCTCCGGCGGACACTTCCGCCTGACTGCTGCAAAAGGATCGGCCACCTTGAGATTCGACGTGCCGGCTGGTCAATCAGGTGCCGTCACGTACAACTTTGCGCGGAGTCCGAAAGGAGGAAGCGCCGAGATCTTCCTCGACGGTGCTTCAAAGGGTGTCGTTAGTTACAACGGCTCCTCAGGAACACTACGGGCTCCTCAATTCGGTTTCAACGTCCGGTACGATGGACTCGCGGGCGGCGCCCACACACTCGAGGTGCGCCCGATTTCCGGTACGGTCTACGTCGACGATTTCCGCCTCGAGAGTTCCTTCTCGAATGCGCAGCCGGCGGCTGGTCCAGGTCAGACGAGCACGAGCCTTAATACGCTTGCACTCGGCCAGCAACTTTTACAGCAGCTCGCCGTACCGGCAGGGACTCAGGCCATCTCGATCCTCGCAGAGGCGAGCGTCAGTGTGCCGATTCAGCTCGTCCTGATCGATCCTTCAGGTCGGGTGGTCCAGCTTGCAGATGCATCCGGCGGGTTCGCTGTGTTAAATACTCCGGTGTCCGGCTCGGGGATATATACCGTCAAGCTGGTCAACGTCGGGCTTGGGCCTGTTTCCGTCTGGACGGCGGCAACGCCTCTTGTGACTCGGTAATCGGAGGAAATAATTTTGAACCCCGTCATCGTCAGTATTCTGGCGCTACTTTCGTTCGGAGCGGGCACGGTCGACAACGAGTTCGATCCGTGCTCGCTGCTGACGAACAGTGAAATTCATGCGGTCCAGGGTCACACGCCCGCGCAGAAGGTGGCGAGCGAGCAACCGTCAGGATCGTTTCGGTTCACGCAGTGCTTTTACCGGACGCCGGAGTACACGAACTCAGTGAGCGTGGCAGTGGGTCTTCCGCTTGAAACTGACAGCAAGCGTTCCGGCCCACGACAATACTGGCAGCAGCAATTCCATCCCAAAGTGAAACCCGCTCCCGGCAGGAAGAAGAAGCCGCCCCCGAAGCCGATTACAGGCCTCGGCGACGAGGCTTACTGGGTCGGAGATCCGTTGAGTGGAGCGCTGTATGTTCTGAAGGGGGATGTTTTCCTGCGCGTCAGTGTGGGTGGTCCAACCGACGAGGCTCAGAAGATCAAGCGCGCCAGGGCGCTCGCCTCCCACGCCCTGAAGCGTCTTTGACAAAATTTCAGGATTAGAGACGATTTACAAGATGATCTAAACCGGCTTTCACGCCACGCATTCCCTCGAGTCTTCGAACGACTCGATCGCATGCGCCTGTTGTGATTCTCGCTTGATATCCAACAGATCCGCCACGACCGATTCGGCCGTCGGCCAGCGCCCGGCGCCTTTACCGGACACAACACACGGGGTGCCGGCGACTGGCTCGATTAACAAGCAATTCTCTACGTCGTTAACTGAAGCGAAGGTGTGTGAAAGTGCCAGCACGAGCGGTTTCACACTCGCTTTCAGCCCGTCTGCTTCCTGACGGCACGAAGCAATGAGCCGCACCGTCTGACCTTTGTCGCGCGCCTTGCGGAGTAATTGCGGATCGAGCTGATCGATGCCTTCTCGCTCTACTGCAGCAAGTGGCAAACAAACGCCGAAAGCCTGCCGCGCCAGCAGAATAAGTTTCTGGGCAGCATCGGTGCCGTTCAGATCGAAGTGCGGATCGGCTTCGGCGTACCCAGCCTGCTGTGCGGCAGCAACTGCACTGGCGAAATCTTTGCCCGCTGCAAGTTGGTCCAGGACAAAATTCGTAGTTCCGTTCAGCACGCCCGAGAACGATCGTATCGGTCCATCGCTGCGCGCACGATCGATCCTTTCCAATGCGGGCAATGCACCACCAACAGCCGCACTGTAGCGGAGCGTCACCCCGCGAGCAGCCGCGAGGGAAAGCAGTTGTTCACCTTCTACAGCCATCAGCGCTTTGTTGGCGGTGACCACATGATGACCGGCACGCAAGGCAGCTTTGGTGAGAGTAGCAGCATACGTTGTTCCGCCTACCAGCTCGACCACAACATCACATTCACCTTCGATAAGGTTCTCGAGATCGGAGGTGATAAGTTCCTCCGGCACACCTGCAGCACGGGCGCGTGTGGCGTTGCGCGTGCCTACACCGGTGACTGTAAATAAATCCGGGAGTGCAGCCAGCCTTTGATAAACGCCTCCGCCAACGGTACCGCAACCAAGTAAGGCCACGCGCAATGGTGTGCTATTCGACGAGTCAGCAAGGCGATTGTTACGACAGCCAATCACCGTCTCATTAATGGCGCCGATCGCAGTCACGACAAAGCGCAACCCACGCGACGCCGCGAGGCGAACGGCTTTCGGTTGGACCAATTGCCTTCCGATATCGAGAGCCGTTTCGTAAGTAGTTTCAGCAAATCGTAATCGACGGATCCCGGGAACCGCCGGATCATTTGCATAGAGACCGTCGACGTCCTTCAGCAGCACGCAGCGCGCATCCAGTTCAGTTGCAAGAAAAACCGCAGTGAAGTCTGAACCGCCACGACCGAGCAGTGTCGTGTATCCATTCTCACAACGACCCACGAAACCGGGCAGCACCACGACAGCCTGCCGCAACTCACGCTTTAACCTGACAACGTCAACCGCGATTAAATCAGCGTCAAGCGTTCCGCCTTCGGTGCGCAGACCGGCTTGCGCCGGGTCCAGCATTTTGGCGGGGATGCCCGCTTTGCCAAGAGCAAGGCAAAGCATAGCGGAGGCAGTCGCTTCACCAGTCGCCACCAACGCAGCGAGCGGCGATGCTTCCGGGTGTTCAGAAACGCTTTCACAGCGTCTCAACAATTCGTCAGTGGTATTGCGGAATGCGGAAACTACGGCCAGCACTTGTGCGCCGTTGCGCCAGGCCCGGTAGATCTCATGTACTGCGCGCGGGAGATCTTTTTCGCTGCGCAATACAGAGCTACCAAACTTTAAGACTACGATCTCCGTTTGCTTGTCTCTCATAAGCCTTCCATTCACCCCGCGCGCACGCGAAGCCGGATACGGACTATGGAACTCCAACAGAGACGGGTTCATCTCACGCTCATCAGTTACCTGATGGTGCGCATACGAGTCAGTCGCGTTTGGAGCCTAAGTCTGTAACGTTACGCGCTGACCGCTTCCAGGGAGTTACCTGAAGTGGTACTGACGGCTGAATTAGTAGAGGTTTGCGCCCGGTATAGAGTTCTATATTGTGACGGGCTGACGCGATAGAGCTTCTTGAATGTTCGCGCAAAGTGGCTTTCATCCCGAATCCCAACCTGATTCATTATTTCCTTCACCCTCAGGCAAGTGGTCTCAAGAAGCTCCTTTGCCTTTTGCATCCGGAGTGTCAATAGATACTGGTTGACGGAGGTGCCGGTTCCCATCTTGAACAAACGGCATAAATGCCAGGGAGAAACATTTATAGATTGGGCTATTTCGTTAAGGGAGAGCTGCCGGTCACCGTTCGCTTCGATAAAACGGATGACCATCTTGACGCGATGATCAATGTCACTGTCGGGGGACAACATTGGTATTTTCCTTGTCTTTCCGAGGTGCCTGTCGGCACGCATGCCTTGTTAATGCGAGGGGTCACTGCAGGTCAGAAGAGAGTGCCGCTAAAGAAACTCTCTGTCACCGACGAACTCGTTCCGTTTCGGCTGAGGATCCGGGCATTTCTGACGGGTATAGCGCAAAGCGTTCTGTTGGGAGCGTCTGTCGTACACGGGTAAACTCCGACCACCCTATTAAGTTTAGAAATGGAAAGGAAGTTGAAAAACAAAAGCCAGGGGACTGTCTAGGTGCCAACTGGAAAACTTGAAAGAAGGAACAACTAACCGAAGGGACCGTGGCTTTGAAGGGCCACTGTAGATGCAGTCGAGAATAAAAGCAAGGAAATTTGCATGGCCGATATTGGCATTTGTTGGCGAACTTTGACGTTCGCACATGAGAGCGGCTGGCTCCATCGCGGCTGTGGAGCTGTAAGTTTTCCCACAGAATTACACTGGTTTGGACCTCGCTGCATAGAGATAAGTCGCAGTAGCAATCTTCACCAATGAATACCAACATCGGCCATGCAAAATATCTTGCGTCGGTCTAACTTCTGACATTACAGTGCCGCGCAAGCCATGAGTATCAGGGCTGCTGCGCGATTAGGCCCCCAACGATTTCGCTTCAGGTCCAACTGCGCTTACCGTCTCACTATGGCTGCTTGATAGGTCCTTCGCAGAGTTCTCATCCAACAATTGTTGTGGATGAGTTCGGTAATCCGAGCTCGCCGCTTCGCTTTATTTTGCAGGTAGCGTTGCCGACGAGTTGCCATTCTCCAACATAGCTGCTCCACCCTGGGCGTGAAGAGCAAGTCTTTATTCCTATGCGGTAGCTCTGCCCGGATTCGTGCGACTCGAACGTCGATAAATAATCTCCTCGCTCTTGAAAACCTTGTGGGCCTAATTAATCCCACTCCCCCAGCAAGCCTCGGCTTGTTCAAGTAAGGATCATTATGAACACCATTACAGAGCCCCTGACCGACAATCTCAGTTGGTATGCGCTGCATACACATCCCAAACAGGAGGATCGAGCAGACGAAAATTTGCGATTCTGGAACGTAGAGACCTTCACTCCCAAGTTGAAAGCGCGCCGTTCCAACCCTTACGGACGCACGCCAATCTATTTCACCAAGCCTCTGTTTCCTCGATACATCTTTGCACGATTCAGAGCTACTGAAGACGTTCACAAGGTGCGGTTCACCAGGGGCGTTGCGAGTGTGGTTGGGATAGGTAACGTCCCGGCGCCCATTGACGATCAGGTTATCGAAATCATTAAGGCGCAAAGTGACGCCGATAGCATTGTACAGATCGGAGATGGATTAAAAGTGGGCAGCGAAGTCGTCATCTGTGAAGGCCCGCTGAAAGGACTTACCGGAATCTTCGAAAGAAAGATGAAAGACTCTGAGCGCGTGATGATCCTTCTCAATACGGTCAGCTACCAGTCGCATATCGTGGTTGAGAGACAGGTGCTCAGGAAAGCCGGCACATTGGATTGAACGTCACCGCACCGAACAACTTCAGAAAGAGAAAACTATGAGTAGTATCGTCACGACTGAGATGGGGGTAATCGAGCCCCCCGCTCTTAAAATCAAAACCGAGCTACACAGGACCACGATCACGACTGAGGCCTGGGTGATTCATGCAGCCCCCGACGACGCCCGCACACCGGGAGCGGCAGAGCTCAGGCGAGAGCTTTATACCTTCCCGAACATAACGGAACACGAAGTTCTGGCGGAACCGATTTACGGCTGTTGGGAAGGGAACATGACTCATGCGATTGAGCGGAATCCAGTGGATGTTTGCCGGCAGCGTGGTGAGAAAAAGATCGTTATCGGTAACGCAGGGGTCGTGCGTATTCTGAAGACCGGATCAGCAGTTACCAACGTCAAGGAAGGTGATCTCTGCCTTTTTGCAGCGGTGGGGACGACGGATCAGTTTGGCTATCTGATCAAAGTTGTCGGTTATGACGCGCGTGACACGATCGGCCTGCTTGCGAAGCGGATCAAGCTACATGAAAAACAGGTGATCCCTCTGCCGAAGAATTCGAAACTATCGGCCCAGGAGTGGGCGGCCTTCTCTCTTCGCTACACTACTGCGTGGGCCAACTGGAAGCTGGCATATGGCTGCTGGCGAGTTCAGATGCCGGAGGAGCAACAGCCGGCGCCGTATGTTTGGGGTTGGGGCGGCGGCGTCACCCTTGCGGAACTTACTCTCGCCAAGTACTTCGGCTGTCCAGTGGCAATGATCGCCTCGACCGATGATCGTCTTAAGTTGATCGAAAGTCTGGGCATCAAAGCGGTGGATCGACGTCAATTTCCAAATCTTGACTTTGACGAGACGAGAGTACGAACTGATAGCGCATACAGAAGGCTTTACCGCGAATCGGAAAAAACATTTCTGCAGTTGGTCAAAGAAGATACGAACGGACTGGGAGCTTCAATCTTTATTGACAACATCGGTAGACCGGTATTCCGCGCCACGATGAAAGCCCTCGCGCGCCAGGGTGTGATTTCGACTGTGGGTTGGAAGAAAGGCATGGACCTTTCGCTCGTCCGTGCGACCGAATGTATCAGTCATCACGTCCATGTTTTCTCACACGGCGCGCGGTACTCTGAGGGCGTTGCCTCTATCGCGTTTGCAGAGCAGACCGGCTGGGTACCGCCAGTTAAGGATGTCGTTTGCAGTTGGGACAACATCCCGCAGCTGGCCCAGGATTTCGCCACCGACAAGACCACCGACTATTTCCCGCTCTATCAAGTGAACCCGCTGTGATTTCTCCATACGCCACAAAGAAGCACCAAAAGCGCAAATAGGTTTTTGAGCTTCTTGTGCCGCTTTGTGGCTAAAGCCAGCTAACGACATGGACACAGAACTCGATCCACTCGCGTCCTCGACGTTCGTCGAACTCTTGCGCCGGAGGGCTTTACAACAGCCGGCCAAGATCGCTTTGACTTTTTTGCAGGACGGCGAAACTGAGAAAGCCAATCTGACTTATGAGGAGTTGGATCGCCAGGCGCGGGCAATCGGCGCGACCTTGCAGAAACTCCAGGCCAGAGGTGAGCGTGCACTTCTGATATACCCTCCCGGACTCGACTTCATCGCCGCACTCATCGGATGTTTTTATGCCGGAGTCATCGCCGTGCCGGCGTACCCTCCGCATCTCAACCGGCCTGCGCCACCGCGGTTGAAGGCGATCATAGACAACGCCCAGGTGACCCTCGTCCTCACGACGGCCCCTCTCCTCTCTAATCTCGAAACGCGATGGACCGATGCTTCGAGTCTGAAAGGTTTACGCTGGATAGCTACAGAAACACTCGATATCGAGTCGGCGGACGAGTGGACTGACCCTCACGCCGACGCCGGTACGCTCGCGTTTCTTCAATACACTTCAGGCTCCACGAGTTCACCAAAGGGTGTGATGGTCACCCACGGTAACCTTCTTCATAACGAAGGCATGCTCAAGACAGCCTTTGAGCAGAGCGAGCAAACGATTTTCGTCGTCTGGTTACCTCTCCATCACGACATGGGGCTGATCGGAAATGTGCTGCAGTCAATATACCTGGGCGGCCGCGCGATCCTGATGGCGCCGGCCACTTTTCTTCAAAGCCCCTTCCGCTGGTTACAAGCCATCTCTCGCTACAGAGCACACACCAGCGGCGCTCCTAACTTTGCCTACGATCTGTGTGTCGACAAGATTTCCGCGGAGCAGCGCTCGACTCTTGATTTGAGCAGTTGGAACCTGGCTTTTAATGGAGCCGAGCCGATTAACCACCGAACGATAGATCGGTTTTCATCCTGCTTCGAGTCATGCGGCTTCCGGCGCGAAGCGTTCTACCCTTGCTACGGGCTGGCGGAAGGGACGCTTTTTGTTAGTGGTGGTGATAAATGGACAGTCCCTATCGTTGACACATTCGACGCCGATGCGCTCGCGCGAAACGAGCTCGTCGAAACCGCACCCGAAGATAAAGGAACTCGGACTCTCGTTAGTTGCGGACACACCTGGCACGACCAGCAGATCGCGATCGTCGATCCTGAATCCCTGATCAAGCTCGGCGACAGCCAGGTCGGAGAGATTTGGGTGTCTGGTTCAAATATCGCGCAAGGATACTGGCAGCAACCCGAGGCGAGCGAACGCGCCTTCGGGGGATACATTGCTGAGACAGGTGAGGGCCCTTTTCTGCGAACCGGGGATCTCGGTTTTCTGAAGAACGGTGAGCTCTATATCAACGGCCGGCTCAAAGATCTGATTATCATTCGCGGACGCAATTACTATCCTCAGGACATCGAATGGACCGTCGAACAAGCTCATCCGGGTTTGCGAGCAGGATGTGTCGCTGCTTTCTCGGTTGATGTTGACGGTCGAGAGCGACTGATAGTTGCCGGCGAGGTCGATCGTCACTTTCGAGGCGAGAGTGTGGATGAAGCAGTTAGTGCGATCAGAGAAAGAATAGCGGAAGAGCATGAGCTTGAAGTCTTCGCTGTTGCGCTCCTTAAGTTTGGGAAGATCCCGAGGACGACCAGCGGCAAAATCCAGCGCCACGCTTGCCGCGCAGATTACCTTGCAGGAAGCCTAAACGTCGTCGGGCAATGGCAGCAGCAAACGAAGGCGCGTTCCGCCCTAAGCGATCAATTGCCGCCTCGTGCAGTCGCCGCTGGTTCGACCTTCGCCAGCGAAATCATTCAGACGTGGATTGTGGCCCAGATCGCGGAACGCACAGGCATCCATCCTGATGAGCTTGATGTCAGAAAGCCACTCCGAAGCTACGGACTCGATTCAGTTGCAAACGTTGCCATAACCGGAGACCTTGGAGCATGGCTT
>DASUPZ010000338.1:0-2479 GCA_036280855.1 Pyrinomonadaceae bacterium
CTCACGCTTGCCGATCGGCAAAGAATCTACGAGCTGAAGATTCCCCCGGCGTGGACGGAAGTTGCGATCAATCCGGCTCCGACAGGTAAGCTCCAGGCAATCGGAAAGGATGCGGCAGGGCGGTGGCAGTACCTCTATCACGAGAGTCACACGCGCGCGCAGGAGCTGCGCAAATTTCAGCGACTGACGAAGTTTGGACAATGCCTTCCGAAAATGCGCGCGACGGTAAAGCGCCATTTAAGACAAACCGGATTGACACGCGAACGCGTGCTCGCTGCCGTGCTGCGCATACTCTCGACGTGCTTCATGCGACCGGGCAGCGAGGTTTATGCAAATGAAAACGGCAGCTACGGCATTGCGACGTTGCGGCGTAAACACGTGAAGGTGAAGGGCGATCTGGTCGAGTTTGATTTCCCCGGAAAGTCGGGCGTGCGCCAGTATCGCCAGCTCCATGATCGACAAGTGGCGCGCGTGATACGCGCTACGCTGAAAATTCCCGGTTATAACGTCTTCAAGTACCAGGGTGAAGATGGAAAGTATGTGAAGGTCACTCGCCGTCACATCAACGATTACATCAAGGAAGTTATGGGCAGTAACTTCAGTGCGAAGGATTTTCGCACCTGGGCAGGGACACTGATTTGCGCCTGTTCGCTTTCACGTGACGCCGAGATTCCCGACAAGCAGATCGCGCGCAACAAGAGAGTGGTTGAAGCGATTAAAGAGACGGCGGAGGTTCTGGGCAACACGCCGGCGGTTTGTCGCGGCTCGTATGTTTGTCCGGAAGTGATCAATGCCTACGAGAAGGGCAAAGTGCTTGGAAACGGCTATGGATCTGTTGAAGAGCTGCTCGCATTTCGTGGCCGGGGCTTACATAAAGCGGAAAAAGCGCTCTTAACGTTTTTGAAGCGAGGAGTAAAGTGAGCCGCGGATGACGCGGATCACAAGAACGATTGGCACTGATTTTGCCGACTCATTTTACGTTACGTTTTGGTGTTCGGATCTATAGCAAAGGAGAAAACTGAATGCAGGGACCATTAAGAGGAATACTGGCAGGCGCCGCTGCGTACAAGTTCGGCGGCGGATGTATCTCAACGATCTTGATCTTTATTCTCGTGTTCTGGCTTTTAGGCTACGTCAACTGCTGATCATGTAAATCGGTTTTACGATCAGGTAAATCTTGTAACCAGCTCTTCCGCTTCCTGCCACACAGGAAGATTGGGTCGGATTGCATAGCGATACAGCTTCTCGGGTTCATCCAGCAAAATACCGGCGCCGATCACGACTGTCGTGATCGGATTGTCCGGCATCGTCGCCCGAAGCTCGAGTTCGTTCTGCAATCGTTCTTTCAACCCCTTCAGCAACGAACCACCGCCGGTGAGAATCATCCCTGAGTAATAAATGTCCGCGACTGCTTCTGGTTGCGCGTCTTCAATAACTCTTCGAATGCCCGTTACGATCTCGTTTATCACCGGCTCGAGTGCTTCACGCACTTCGTCCGCGGTGATGTGGACCGCACATGCATACCCGTCGCTCAACTGTTTACCGACAAGCTGCACTTTGCGTTCGTCCGCAGGGATTTCATCATCCCTGAGCGCGCCCAATTCTCGCTTGAGTGCTTCGGCAGTGTATTCGCCTATCTGTATGCAGTAGTTGGACCTTACGTAGTCGCGAATACTTTCATCCATCGCGTTTCCACCCGCAGTCAAACTCATCGAGTTGACGACGCCGCCTGAAGCGACGATCGCGATGTTTGTGGTTCCGCCTCCGATATCGACCACCAGGTGCGCGCGCTCATCTTCGAAAGTCAGACCGGCGCCGAGTCCCGCGGCGAGTCCTTCATCGACCAGATCGATCTTTCGCCCGCCTGCGTCGTGTGCTGCGTCACGTACCGAACGTTGCTCGACGTTCGTAGCTGAACCGGGTATGCCGACGACGAAATGACCACGTTTGTATCCATCGCAGGCTTTGCTGATGAACGAGCGCAACATCTTCTGCGTGACTTCGAAGTTGAAAATCGTGCCTGAACGGATTGGTCTGTGTACTTCCAGACCACGTGGCTCACGGCCCAGAAGTTTGACTGCTTTGTGACCCACGCAAACGACATCGCCGGTGTAACGATCTATTGCGACCACTGAAGGCTCGTTTAAGAGGATTCCTCTGTCGGGTTGGTAAATGAGTGTGTTGACAGTGCCCAGATCTATAGCGAGCTTGTTGTTGAAGAACTTATCGATGAACTTCACGGCGACGGCTCCTTCTCTAATATCGGGAGGTCCAAGGAAGCGGGCAATGAACTTGCGAACGGCAAGTCGTATGCCTCTCCGAAAGAGTTGTTGTCTCCGGGGGATGTCTGTGGAAGTTATAAAGATCGAATGGCGGGAGGTTTCCAGTGGCCGTATTACAACTGTGCGGAGAGCTCCATCTTTGTACGACTTTCACGCATTCAAACTGACCTTGGAGTGCGGCGGCCTGGCGCCGCTTT
>DASUPZ010000339.1:0-4907 GCA_036280855.1 Pyrinomonadaceae bacterium
GTGAACTCGCGATGCACCTTTTGATCTATCGCGAACGTCCGGAGATAAAAGCAGTTTGCCATGCACACCCGCCAAACGGGACTGCGTTTGCCGTTGCGGGTCTTGCGATCGATCAACCGATTCTTTCGGAAGTGATCCTGACGTTGGGTTGCGTGCCGCTCGCGGATTACGGGACGCCTTCAACTGACGAACTAACCCAGGCGATGCAGCCCCTCGTGAAACATCACAACGCACTTTTGATGGCCAATCACGGCGCCGTCGCTTACGGCGAGAACCTGTGGCAGGCGTGGGATCGTCTCGAGACCCTCGAACACACCGCAAAGATCGCGATCCTCTCGCGCGTGCTGGGTGGTTCGAGAAACCTTCCGCCTGATGCGATCGAGAAGTTGATCAACGTGCGCGAGAAAGCGGGCTATCTCGGCGAGTCGGCGCGTTCGCAGTCGTGCGCGTATCTCGGACCGTCGGAGAACGGCGATGCGAAGATCTCGCTGACGCGTGAAGAGTTGGTTGAATTGTTAAGTCAGGCAGTTAATGGTAAATAGAAGCGTTGTTTATTTGTGGAGAAGGAGCATCTGAATGCAGGAAGCACTCGGAATGGTTGAAACAAAAGGACTCGTCGCGATGATCGAAGCGGCCGACGCGATGGTGAAGGCTGCCAACGTGACTCTTGTTGGTTACGAAAAGATCGGCGCCGGTTTTGTGACGGCGATCGTGCGTGGCGACGTTGCTGCGGTGAAAGCTGCGACGGATGCAGGCGCTGCGGCGGCGCGACGCGTCGGTGAACTGGTTAGCGTGCACGTCATTCCGCGTCCGCACGGTAGCGTCGACGAAAGTCTCCCCATCGGGCTCGATCGATAAGCAACGATGATCATTGCTCGCATCCTCGGGACTGTTGTCGCCACGCAAAAAGATGAACGGCTGAGCGGAAAGAAGTTGTTGATCGTGAGGCCGATAAACGTAGACGGCAGCGACACCACGGGTTACGTGGTTGCGGTTGACACAGTCGGCGCCGGTTTTCATGAGCGCGTGCTGGTGGTGGCGGGCTCGAGCGCGAGGCTGGCCCAGGGAATGAAAGACGTGCCGGTGGATGCGGCGATCGTGGGAGTTATCGATACGGTTGATGTGAGGTGATATGCAACTCGCGCGCGTGATCGGAACAGTCGTGGCAACGGTCAAGAACGATTCGTTGCACGGACGCAAGTTGATGATCGTGCAGACTGTCGACAGGAACCTGGAACCTAACGGAAAACCGATGGTCGCGATCGATGCGGTGGGCGCCGGTGTTGGTGAGCTGGTGTTCTGGTGTCGCGGCAAGGAAGCGAGTTTTCCCTTCAAACGCGAAGACACGCCGACTGATTGCACGATTATCGCCATCGTTGACTCGGAGCAGCACGTAACCAGATGATTCTTGCTCGTGTTATTGGAAACATCGTGGCGACGCAGAAGAACCATCGCTATGAGAACGCGCGAGTGATGTTGTGCCAGCAGATAACGCCTGAGGGGGAAGAGACGAGTTACTCCGTGCTTGCGCTCGATTCGGTCGATTCAGGTGTCGGCGATACGGTGCTGATCGTTCAGGAAGGTTGGAGCGCGTCGACTGCGGCGACAGGGAAGGCTGGAGCAGCGATCGACTCGGCTATTGTCGGGGTGGTGGATAGCATCGATCTCTTATAAAAATGGAAGATCAAGCACGATTGATGGCTGAGAGAATTGCGCGGCGGGTCGCGGGTAATTCCGCGAGCCCGCAGGCCCAGGTGGACATCGGCTCGGAGCTTGCTGCAGTGCGCGCGACGCTTAACGAATTACAAAACCGGCTGGTCCAAATCGAATCGAAGATTCAAGTCGAACCAGCCGCACCGCGTACGCATTCACCGTGGTTGGCTGGAGTGAATGCGAGTCACCCCAGCCTTGAACGTTTCGGCGTTGAAGAAGCAACAGTTTCAGAACTCGTCGATTTCTTCCAGAATGAAAAGAACTGCAGCCTCGAACCCGGTGGCAAACCCTGTGACCACTGTGCGATGTGTAGCTCCCGAGGCTTTTAAATCCGCGTTTTCAATCCGCGTAAATCTGTGGCTCACTTGTTTTGGTTTTGCCTCAATGAATCCGCATTGATCTGCGGCGCCTGTCGCGAACCTTCCTCAGCCTTGAAATAAGGCTCCTCCCCAAACCCGAAAAGCTTCGCTGAAATCACCGTTGGGAAACGCCCGCGCGTAGTGTTGTAGTCCTGCACGGCGGCGTTGTAATCGTTACGCGCAGTGGCTATGCGATTCTCAGTTCCCGCAATCTCATCCTGCAACTTCAAAAAGTTTTCATTCGATTTCAACTGCGGATACGCTTCCGTCAATACAAGGAGCCGCCCGAGAGTGCCGCCAAGACTGTTTGAAGCATCGATGATGGCCTGTCTCTGTTCGGGCGACCTGTCCCCGCCTTCGCCTTGTGGCGCCTGGCTGGTCGCACTCAACAATCGCGAGCGCGCGTCCGCGATCCTGCCGAAAACCTCCTGCTCCTGGACGCCGGCCATCTTCGCCGCCTCTGCGAGGTTGGTGATGAGGTCCGCGCGGCGTTGTAGCTGGGACTCTGTGTTGGCCCACTTCCCCTTCACGTTCTCGCGCTTTGTCGTTAGCGTGTTGTAACCGCAACCGCTCGCGGCAAACGAAATCAAAACCACAGTGAAAAGGATTACCAGTCTTCGGGTCTTCATCTTAAGTCTCCCATTTGTAAGTTACAGCCCGTGGGGCCCATGCGAACGTGCACCATCTCTTCGTGCAAGCTCGTCAACTTCTTCAACAACCTGCTCGATCTGAAACAGGTAGGCACCAAACAAATCATTTGCCTCTTTTTCAGACGACGGAAGCTTGTCTGTCGTGTGAAACTGAAAAATGCGTTCGAAAGGCTTTGGATCCAGGTTGAAGTGTTTCGCCGTCGCGCGCACGCAATCAGGTTTCCCGATCGGTGGTTCCTGACCAAACAACAGCAACACGGCCCGGAACAGCGCCGCAAAACTCGACAAACTGTCGCTCATCAAGTCGCACAACTTCTCGATCGAAACTGAGGCCGGAATATAAAGACGGCGTAACTGGATCAACTTGCTTCTCAGCTCGTACTCCGTCTGGTGACGCAAATTCTCATCGGAGAGTTTTACAAACTCAAAAGGATCGTGACCGTAGAGTACGACTCGCGCATTTGCCATCTGGTGAAACTCGATTGGAAATACATCCGCGGCATCGGAGAGTTCCTCGACGGTGAAATAGACAGGCAGCGGGTGGCCCAACCGTTGCCACTCGCGCATCGGCGGCTGCGCCTGGCGCAAGTCTTCCGGCGTGATCCGATTGAGCGCAATCAGGATGTTGTAATCAGATCGCAACTCAACGTTATCCCCCGCAGCCACTGAACCATACAGAACCACCGACGCAAGATTATCTCCATGCGTCTCCCGGAGATCCTCAACCAATCCATTCAACGTTTCCTGAATTACCGTCTTAACCATCTGTGTTCATCCGTTCCAACATCCGCGTCATCCGTGTACCTGTGTTACCAGCTGCCGCCCGCGCCTCCGCCTCCGAAGTCACCCCCGCCGCCAAAACCTCCTCCAAACCCGCCGCCGCCACCGCCTCCAAATCCTCCGCCGCCAAACGAGCCACCACCCCAGCCGCTTGATCCACGACGTCCACCACCGAGGTTACTAAACAAACTGCCCCAAAGCAGTGCCTGGAGGCAGCCGCTGCCACCGCCGCCTCCGCGACGACCTCCGCGCCGCGATGCTGACGTCAACAACAACAGTACGACGGCCACGATAATTAGTCCGGTGCACACACTCCCTAGTTTCGGGCTCTCCCTTACCTGCGTTTGCGGCGGCGTTCTTTGCCGGTACGCGTATCGCTGATCGATGCCTTCGACACTGAACCCGCGTTTCGCTCCGAGCGTTGCAACGTAAGCCTGGATCGTGTCGAAGATCCCTTTGCTGTAGTTGCCTTGTCTGAACGCCGGCACAAGCCGTTCACGTTGAATTTGTCCGACCAGCCCGTCGGGCAAATCACCTTCGACGTGACGACTGACTTGGGTGAAGTAGTCGCGATCCTGGATAGCGACCACTAACAGTAAGCTCGCCCGATCACCCTCCTTTGATCCAATTCCCCAACCACGTGCAACTGCCAACGAGTACTCAAAAATGTCGCGGCCGCCGGTGGTATCAACCGTCAGCACTGAATATTCGATTCCGCGCTCCTTCAAACCGCGATAGATCGACTCCAGACGCAGCCGTGTGTCGGCATCGATGACACCGGCATTATCGACAATGGGATTGAAGGGAACGGGCAGGGGGACTGGAGATTGAGGCGCTGGCTGCGCGTTTAAATCCGCTGCTCCAAGTAAAAAGGCCAACGCCAGCAGGCCGAAGCCTATCCACAGCGAGACGGGTTTTTTCAAGCGCAACTGCAATAGCGAAATTCTCGTCAGTGCCGGCCCTCTATCAGCAAGTGCAATAAATAGAAGAGAGCCACCCCTCCAAAAACGACAATCGATACCGTGGGGTTTCGTTCTTCCTTATGGTTTACTTCGGGGATCAGGTCACTTGCCGCTACATAGAGCGTCACACCTGCCGAGAACGGCAGCGCGTAACCAACCGCATCACCCATTTTTGCTTCAAGCAGGGCGACCCCAATCACACCTGCCATCGTAGCTGCGCCGATTGCGGCAGTCGCAATCAACGCCATTCTGGTCGAACGACCTGAAGCAAGCATGATCGATGCCACGGTGAAGCCTTCGGGCATTTTGTGCAGCAGAATCGCAATAAACACTAGTATTCCGACTTTGAAGTTGACGAGAAATGCGGATGCAATTGAGACACCGTCAAAGAAAGTGTGAATCCAAAGACCACCGACGGCCGCGTAGGCCGCTGACGGGCGGAC
>DASUPZ010000340.1:0-5679 GCA_036280855.1 Pyrinomonadaceae bacterium
GTGAGGATCGCTAAAACGTGGTTTGCGCGAGCCGACTTCCTGCCTGCAACTCTCAAGGACGACGACGTTTACATCGATCGTATTCTCGACATCAACACGACAGTTGCCCCAAACGACTGGTCTAAGTTTTATTCTGACGCCATCAAAAACCTGCAGCCCGGCGTGACGGAAGTCGTCATACACCTCGCCTATGACGACGCCGAAATGCGTGGCGCCACAGTGAATCATCCTGACTGGGGCGCAGCGTGGCGGCAGCGCGATTTCGACTTCTTCACGAGCGACACCTTTCGCAAACTACTTCAGGACAACCAGATAAAGCTCATTACGTGGAGAGAGATTGGTAAGTTAATCAAATAATCCGTTTTATCCGTGGCCCAATCTGCGGCGCTTTCACGCGTTATTGAGATGTAAGGCAGCAACGCCTGCCGACATTTGGGTAAGTGCTGAAGGAGAGCGCCATGAAGAACATCAAACGGGTGATAGCTTTTTCCGGTCTACTAGTACTCTTAACGTTTTCATCTGTGCTGGGACAATCGGACCGGCAAACTATCATAACCATTCCATTTAATTTCAGCGTCGGCGACAAGTCATTCGTCGCAGGCAAGTACATCATCGAGCGAAACAGGAAAGACTCCGACACTGTTTGGGTAATCAGACACAAGGGTAATACCGGCAAGGCAGTTTTTCTTACCCGGCCGGTACGTGCAAACGAGACTCAGGAAGGAACGAAACTGGTCTTCAGCCGTTACGAGGATCTTTATTTTCTGACCGAAGTTTGGACCGCGGGCAGCAACACCGGACGCGAGGTTCAGGTCTCCAGTCGCGAGAAAGCATTGGAGAAAGCTTTAGCTGAGAAGCGTACGGAGCATATCTTGATCGACCGCGGCAGGTAATTCCCTTTCCCCTCTTGTTCGAAGACGCAAGGCCCTGATGTAGAGTCAGGGCCTTGCTTTTTGTTTGAAACTCGTCTAGGAAGATTCGTAAGCAGCACGTAGTTTTTGCTTCTCCTGTGATTTTTTGCTCCGGAGGAGCAAAATGTTTATAGCGATAAATAAGAAATCGTTTCTCGCTCCGTCAGGAGCGACATGTTCCGGCGGACATCGCGCTCCTCCGGAGCGCCATCGATATTTTGTAAGGCTATAAACATGTCGCTCCTCTGGAGCGAATACAAGTTTCACTAATCTGTCCGATTCGAGGACTCAACATTTGACTACTGACAACTTTTCACGCCGCCAGTTTTTGAAAGCTGGCGGCCTTGGTGTGCTTGGTGCTTTCGCAGTCAGAACCAATGCATGGACCAGCCCGGTACGTGCGCTCTATGTCGGCACTTACACTTCCAGCGGCAAGAGTGAAGGAATTTATGTTTGTATGATGAATTCGAACACGGGCGAACTCGTTCGTTACAACTCGTTCAAGTCTACCAATCCTTCATTTCTCGCAATCGACCGCAGCAAGCGTTACTTGTATGCAGTGAACGAAGTTGGGGAGTATGCAGGCAAACCCGGCGGCGGCGTCAGTGCGTTTGCGATCGAACCCGGCACCACGCAGCTCAGGTTATTGAACGAACAAGCCAGCGAAGGCGCCGATCCTTGCCATCTCTGGATCGATCGAAAAAGAAAAACGTTGCTGGTTGCAAACTACACCGGCGGCAGCGTCAGTGCGCTCCCGATTCGACCCGACGGAACACTCGGGCGCGCTGTTGACGTGAAGCAACACCTCGGATCGAGCATCAGGGAACAGCAAAAGTCAGCACACGCACATTACATCACCCTCGATCGTTCTGAGCGTTATGCACTCGCAGCGGATCTCGGGATCGACAAAGTGATGATCTACCGGTTCGACTCTGCAACCGGAAAACTCACGCAAGGCAAACAGCCGTCGGCCGAACTTAAAGCGGGCGCAGGACCGCGCCATCTCACATTTCATCCCAACGGTAAGTACGTTTACGTCATCAACGAACTCGACTCGACGATGACCACGCTGAAATACAACGCCGTCAACGGCACGCTCGACGTGATGGACACTGTCTCTACACTGCCGAGCGACTTTTCAGGAACGAGTTATTGCGCGGACGTTCACGTGTCACCATCGGGTAAGTTTCTCTATGGCTCGAACCGCGGTCATAACAGTATCGTCGTGTTTCAGATCGATCCTCGCACCGGCAAACTCAAACAGCTCGAACACGTTTCAACCGAAGGCAATTGGCCACGCAACTTCGTGATCGATCCTTCAGGTAAGTTTTTACTGGTGGCGAACCAGCGCAGTGACAACATCGTCGTCTTCAACATCGATGCGAATACAGGACGTCTGAAAAATTCAGGCCACTCTGCCGAAATCCCGGTTCCCGTATGCCTGAAATTCCTGTAAGCCGCTTTTTTTGTGCCCTTTTGCGCCATTTTGCGGCTTTGTTTGATGACCATTGAAAAGTCTGTCTAAATAGAAGAAAATACGCGGCGTTTCTGACATTCCTGCCTGAGGACAGCAAATTAGATGAGAAATCTCCTACGCGCCGTGGGGCCGATTAGTCTTTCACTGTGCTTCCTGCTGCAAGCTCCCCTTGCGATTCGAGCGCAAGAAGTCGCCGACAGCGACGAGTTCTTCCAACGAAACATTCGAACCAGTCCGGAACGCGACTACACGCCGAAGATCGAAGATCTGTTGAAACGCATGACCCTCGAAGAGAAGGTCGGGCAGATGACCCAGCTCCAGATCGGCATGGTTGCCAACGGAAACGATCAAAACATCAAGATCGATCCCGCCAAACTCGAGAAGGCGATCGTCAAGTATGGCGTGGGCTCGATCCTGAATGTCGCCGATCAGGCTCTCACGATCGATCACTGGCACGATTTCATCCGCCAGATTCAGGAAGCCGCAACTAAAAAGACCCGGCTCGGCATTCCCGTCATCTACGGCATCGACTCAATTCACGGCGCCAACTACGTCCAGGGTGCGACGCTCTTCCCGCAAGAGATCGGGATGGCCGCGACCTTCAATCCGGAGTTGATGAAACGCGCCGCGGAGATCACGGCGATCGAAACGCGCGCGGCGGGAATTCCATGGAGTTTCTCTCCCGTCCTGGATCTCGGGCGCAATCCACTCTGGCCGCGTTTCTGGGAAACGTTTGGCGAGGATCCGTATGTCGCGAAAGTGATGGGACTCGCGTTTGTACGCGGGCTCGAGGGCATGGACGTTTCTTCCGACTCTGCGGTCGCATCGAGTTTGAAACACTACATGGGCTACAGCTTCCCGCTCACGGGAAGAGATCGCACACCCGCGTGGATCCCGGAGAATTACCTGCGCGAATACTTTCTTCCACCGTTCGACGTCGCGCTCCGCGCGGGCGCACGCACGGTGATGATTAATTCCGGCGAGATCAACGGTGTTCCCGGTCACATCAACAAGCAAATCCTGACTGACATTTTGCGCGGCGAACTCGGGTTCAAAGGGTTCGTTGTTTCTGACTGGGAAGACATCAAGAAACTCGTCAACATCTGGCGCATCGCTGCGACGGAGAAAGAAGCAACACGCCAGGCAGTGATGGCCGGCATCGACATGAGCATGGTGCCGTCAGACTTCAGTTTCGCCGATCATCTCATCGCGCTCGTGAAGGAAGGCGCAGTGCCGCAGTCGAGAATCGATGAAGCAGTGCGGCGAATCCTGCGCGTGAAGTTTGAGCTCGGACTGTTTGAAAAACCCGGGCCAAACGCTGCGCTGAAATCGAAGTTTGCACTTCCCGAATACAGGCAGGTGAGTTTGGAAGCGGCCCGTGAGTCGATGACGCTGCTGAAGAATGCTAACAACATTCTTCCACTCGCAAAAACTACTAAAGTGCTCGTCACTGGACCAACGTCAGACTCGTTGATCTCGCTCAATAACGGTTGGACGTACGTGTGGCAGGGATCGGAAGAATCGCTCTATCCCAAAGATCGGCACACCATTCGAAAAGCGATCGAAGCGAAGGTCGGCGCGTCGAACGTGACTTTCGTGCAGGGCACCAGGATCTTCAGGACGCCCGGCACGCCTTCAAACAACAATCCGACTGACAAGGAAGAAGAGGTAGACATCGCAGCCGCCGTGCGTGCAGCGCAGAACGTCGACGTGATCGTGCTTGCGCTTGGCGAGGGTTCTTACTGCGAAACACCCGGCAACATCACCGACCTGACGATCGGTGAGCCGCAGATCAAACTTACCGAGGCGCTCAAAGCAACAGGAAAACCGATCGTGATGGTTCTCGTCGAAGGACGGCCGCGAATTATTAACCGGCTGGTGGACAGTGCGAGCGCGATCCTGATGGCTTACAACCCGAGCAACGAAGGCGGGACCGCAATCGCCGACGTGTTGTTTGGCGATGCAAATCCGAGCGGCAAGTTGCCGTTCACTTACCCGCGCACACCGAACGGTCTCATCAATTACGATCACAAGCCATTCGAAACCGAGAACACTGCGTTCGGAAATATGGCGTTCAAGCCGCAATTCGAATTTGGCGAGGGCCTGAGCTATACGACGTTTGCCTACAGCGATCTGCAACTCGGAAAACAGTCGATTTCGGCGAACGATGAATTACCGGTTACGGTCACGGTCACAAACACTGGAAAGCGGGCCGGCAAGGAAGCTGTTCTGGTTTACGTGGGCGATCTGGTTGCTTCGATCTCTCCGCCAAACAGACGGCTCCGGCGTTTCGCGAAGATCAATCTCGAACCCGGGCAGAAACGTACGCTGACATTTAAACTGCGGCGTGAAGATCTTTCGTTCATCGGCGCTGACAACAAACCCACGGTTGAACCGGGAGAGTTTAATGTCACCGTCGGCGGGCTCACGCAAAAGTTCACCCTGAAATAAATCCGTTCTATCTGTGTCATCTGTGTACAAAATGATGATTAAACGATATGCCCCGCTATTACTCGTACTCGTCTGCACCTCGGCAGTTGTCGCACAGGAAGCAGCACCGACTCCACCGCTCAAGCTGATGCCTATCCCGGCCTCGATCAAGTTTCACAACGAGCGCCTCGCGGTTGACAGCAATTTTAAAGTTGCCACACGCGGCCATACAGACGCGCGACTACTCGCCGCCATCGCGCGCTTCATGAAGCGTCTCGAGGGACGCACCGTGCTCACGCTCGCGCCTGGACTCGCCCAGGACGATCAGATGACTCATCTCATCATTCACGCTCAGGGACCAGGCAAAGATGTTCCGTCCGTGAGTGAGAATGAGAGTTATAAGATCGACATCACCAGTCGCCAGGCGTTACTCAGTGCGCCAACCGTCGTCGGCGTAGTGCGTGGTCTGGAAACCCTGCTTCAACTTCTCGACGCAGATCGTCAGGGCTATTTTCTGCCTGGAGTTCAGATCGACGATCGCCCGCGTTTCGCCTGGCGCGGTTTGTTGATCGACGTCGCCCGACATTTCCAGCCGATGGAAGTGCTCAAACGCAACCTCGATGCGATGGCGGCGTTGAAGATGAACGTCCTGCACTGGCACTTGACCGAAGATCAGGGTTTTCGTGTTGAGAGTAAGAAGTTTCCGAAGCTGCATCAGCTCGGTTCAGACGGCAACTACTTCACGCAGGAACAGGTTAAAGAGATCATCGCGTACGCACGCGACCGCGGCATTCGCGTGATGCCGGAGTTTGATATTCCGGGGCACGCCACAAGCTGGCTCGTGGGCCATCCGGAACTCGG
>DASUPZ010000341.1:0-5892 GCA_036280855.1 Pyrinomonadaceae bacterium
GCGCAAACCCGGCGGTTACGTATCACCAATCAACGAACAATGAGCGAGGAATAAAATGGTTGCACAATTGGAGACTTTTCAGTTCCAGGCCGAGACGACTCAGCTACTCGACCTCATGATTCATTCCCTCTACACCCAGAAAGAGATCTTTCTGCGTGAGTTGGTGTCCAACGCTTCGGATGCCCTGGATCGTTTGCGCTTCGAATCTCTAACTAACCCGGAGCTGATCGATAGCGCTGAGCAACTGGAAATCCGCCTCGAAGTCGATCGCGACGCGCGGACATTGACTATCCACGACAACGGCATCGGCATGAGCCGCGAAGAGGTCATTAACAACATCGGCACCATTGCTAAATCAGGCACGCGCGAACTGCGCGAACGGCTGAGGGAAGGCGCTTCCAGTGAAGCCATCGACCAATTGATTGGTCAGTTTGGTGTCGGCTTTTATTCTGCTTTCATGGTCGCCGACCAGATAACGTTAGTGACTCGCCGTGCAGGTGAAGAAAGCGCCACGAAGTGGGAGTCAACCGGCAACGGTCAATACAGCGTCTCGGAAAGTGAAAGAGCCGGACACGGAACATCGATCACTCTCAAACTCAAGCCCGTTGACAGGGACAATGGTCTGGACGATTTCACGGACAACTGGGTGTTGTCGCGCATTATCAAGCGTCACTCCGACTTCGTTACCTATCCGATAATTCTCAAGGACCAGCGCGTCGAAGAGACGGGCGAGGATAAAGCTGACCCGCCGACGATCGTAGTTGAAGACAAAGTTCTCAATTCCATGAAACCGCTGTGGAATCGTCCGTCCACTGAGGTGACCGAAAGCGAATATGCCGAGTTCTACAAGCAGATTACTCATGACGTTCATGATCCGATGAAAACGATCGCGCTTAAAGCGGAAGGTAAACTCGAGTACCGGGCGCTGCTCTTCATTCCTTCGCACGCCGAGAGGGAGCTTTTCTATCACGCTGCGGAGTTTGGACTGCGGTTGTACGCCAAGGGTGTTTCCATCATCGACCGCGTCAGTGATCTGCTTCCGCGCTACCTGCGCTTCGTTCGCGGCGTGGTTGATTCTGCCGATCTTCCGTTGAACATCTCGCGACAAATGCTCCAGCAGGATCAGCACATGACGCTGATGCGAAAGTGGCTGACAAAGAAGATTCTCGAAGCGCTTCAGGATCTCTATGCGAACGACTTTCAAAAGTACCTCAAGTTCTGGGAGCAATTTGGTCGAGCCCTCAAGGAGGGGTTGACGTCTGATTTTGATAACAAGGACAAGCTGATCGAGCTGACGCTTTTTAATTCGTCACACGACCCGGAAAAGCTGACTACGCTCAAAGAGTATGTTTCGCGGATGCCCGAACATCAGAGCGAGATCTTTTACCTGACGGGTGAATCGAGGGCGACGGTGGAAAACTCTCCGCACCTCGAAGGATTTAAAGATAAAGGCTACGAAGTTCTGTACTTGATCGATCCGGTTGACGAACTGGTGGTCCAGTACATCACGCAGTACGAAGGCAAGCGGCTTCAGTCTGCGGCGAAGGGTGTGGCCCATCTCGGCGATGCTGAAGAGAAAGAACGTCTCGAAAAAGAAGTTAAAGAAAAAGAGGAAGAAGCTGCGGAGCTGTTGCAGTTTCTCCAGAAGACGCTCGACGAACACGTCAAGCAAGTTCGCATTTCGGGGCGTTTGACCAGTTCGCCGGCGTGTCTTGTTGGCGCCGAACACGACTACAGCCCGCAAATGGAGCGGCTTCTGCTCATGGGGAAAGGAGCAGGAGCGAAGCAACGCCGGATATTGGAATTGAACCCGAAGCATGAAGTTTTCACGAAGATGCAGGAGCGATTTCAAAAGGATAAAAATGATCCCCTTTTGGTCGACTCTGCTGAGTTGCTGTTGGGTTATGCCATGCTTGCCGAGGGGTCGGAGTTACCGGAGCCCGTCCGCTTCAATCGTTTGTTGGCTGAGATGATGAGCCGCACGCTGTAAGTAAATTGGCCACGGATAAACGCGGATAGAATCGCGGATTTCATCCGTGTTTATCCGTGGACCAACATTGCCTGCAGTTCATGTTCCGAGAGTTGTTCCAATCCGGCAAGCAGCTTCTCGAGTTCGTCGTCTTCTGTCTGCGCCGCCTGGTGTTGAACTACAAAGAGGGCAATCTCGGCAATCGTCGGCGATGCAAACAGAAACCGGAGATTCAGTTCTACGTTGGTTTCATCACGCAAATGCGAGATCATTCTCGTCGCCAGCAACGAATGCCCACCGAGCTCGAAGAAGTTGTCGTGAATTCCCACTCTCTCAACACCCAGTAGATTCTCCCAGATCGCCGCAAGCTTCTCTTCGATCGGCGTGCGCGGCGCGACGTAGCCGGCATCGTTTTCAACGGATCGATTATCGAGCGCAAGTAACGCCTTCCGATTCAACTTACCGTTGGGAGTAAGAGGCAGTGCGGACAGAAAAACGTACTGCGACGGAATCATGTATTGCGGCAGACGTCCACCCAAGAATTGTCGCAACTCACTCGTCGTCACCGCTCGATCATCGTGGAGGACCACATACGCCACCAGTCGCTTGTCACCGGGGGCATACTCGTGCGCGAGCACGGCGCAATCCTTGACGTCCACGTGAGCACCCAGTACGCCTTCAATCTCTGACAGCTCCACACGGAAACCACGAATCTTGATCTGACTATCACGCCGGCCGATCAACGCTACGTTTCCATCCGGCAGGTAGCGGCCGAGATCACCACTGCGGTACATGCGGTCATGCGGCAGATTCGTCGCGGGATTGATCACAAACTTTTCGCGAGTCAACGACTCATCACGAAGATAGCCTCCGGAAATGTGCGGACTGCGGAAACAAACTTCGCCCACCTCACCGACTCCTGCCAAACGGCCGGCGCTGTTCAGAACCAGCAGTTGCACTTCTTTAATGCCGCGGCCCACAGGAACGATGTCCTTCTCGGCTCGAGCAGTTTCATCGTCATTCCGCGGCACAACAAAGAAACTGACCGCGCGCTGTGTTTCCGTAGCCCCATAGAGGTTGACGCAATTGGCCTCGGGAGCAATTCTACGCAGGCTCGACACCGCCAGCCGCGACAACACGTCGCCGATAAAGAACACGTGCCGCAGTGACGTGAGCTGTTGTTCGGTTTCAGATAGAAGCTGGCCCATCGCCGGCGTCAAATTGGCGACGCTGATTCGTTCGCGATTGAACCATTCTGCGAGCCACCCGGGTCTGCCGATCCCTTCCGGATCAGGCACGCAGATGGTTGCGCCAAGTTGTAGCGGTGACAGAATGTCGCGGTGTAATGGATCGTGTGCCAGCCCTGACAACATGCTGAACCGATCGGATTCGCCTACGCCGAAAACCTCGCTCGCCCAACGTCCAAATAACGAGAGCGACTGGTGCCTGCCAAGAATCCCTTTGGGCTTTCCTGTCGATCCCGAGGTAAAAGCGATATAGGCCAAACTGTCAGCGTCGATCTCAACAGAAGGATCGCTAACGGGAAAGTCTTGCAGAATTTCGTCTGTCTCAATGCCAAGTTCTGTTACGCCAACACTGCCGGAACGTCGCAGCAGCAAATGGCAGTGCAACGGTAAACTGTCGATATATTCCTGCACCGCGGACGATAATTTTCCGGCCGCTTCAAGCTGGAGAAAACCGCTGGGCTCGACTGCGTTGAGATATTCCAGGAGCCTTGCATCCGGATAGCTCGGATCCAAAATCGTGAAAGCCGCGCCCGCTTTAAGAATACCGAGCAGACCCCAAATCAGCGGTGCACTGCGATGGCCCATGACGGCAATCACGCTTTGTCGTGGAATCCCTCTGGCCAGTAAATAATGGGCCAGTTGATTACTTCGCTCGTTAAGAGTTCCATAGGTCCACGCATCCGCACCATCCAGCACTGCAATGTTCTCGGGATTCGTGATCGCTTGTTCAGCGAAGAGCTCGTGAATAGCTCCACTCCAATGCGATGGAAGGTTTTCAGCCGGATCCGGCAAGAATTCCAACGTCGCAGGAGCCGCCAGAGAAAACTGCTCGATGTGCTCGTCAATATTCTCGACGACCTGGTCCAGCAGGTATTCGTACTGCGCCAAAAACGTCGACATCCGCTGCGCGTCGAAGAGGTCCTTGTTGTAAACCAACGTCAACTGAATGCCGTCCGTCTGCTCTTTCAGGTACAACGTCAGGTCAAACTTTGATCCGCCTTCCGGCAGCGCCATGTTCTCCACTACCAGTTCCGGAAGCTCGATCCTGGCGCCGGGAAGGTTGAGCATGTTGAAGTAAACCTGGACGAGGGGCGTATGGCTCAACACCCTCACGGGCTGAAGAATTTCAAGCAACTTCTCGAACGGCATCTCCTGGTGTGCATACGCGCCGAGACACACTTCTCTGACACGGGCCAGCAGCTCCCGGAACGTTGGATTGCCGTTCAAGCCGGTGCGCAACACCAGGGTATTGAGAAACATCCCGATGAGAGACTCTATCGATCGGTGATTTCGCCCTGCGGTCGGCGTTCCAACAACGATGTCATCCTGTCCGCTTTGGCGCGACAGCAGAATCTGGAAAGCAGCGAGTAACACCATGAACGGTGTGACGTCTGCCTGACGGCTGACGGCTTTCAGACGCTCACTGAGCGTGGCGCTCAGTTTCAATGTTTCTCGTCCGCCACTAAAGGTCTGGACCGTAGGCCGCACTCGATCGGTTGGGAGCTCAAGGATCGGCGGCGCATCAGCCAACTGCTCTTTCCAGTACCGCTCCTGCTCCGCCAATGCATCGCCACTCAACCGCTCCCGCTGCCACTCGGCATAATCGACATACTGGACTTCCAGTTCCGGCAGATCACTTTGCTCTCCGCGGCGCCGGCTCTCATACAAGCTCACCAACTCGCGCAGCAGCACTCCCATGGACCATCCATCGGCGATGATGTGATGAACGATCAGCAACAGCACGTGCTCGTTCGCCGACACTTGCAATAGTCTCACGCGCAACAACGGCACCTGGTTCAGATCGAACGACTTTCTAACCTCATCCTCCAGCAGCCCGTGCAACACTTCGTCGCTCTCTACGTCTTCCACCGTTAACCTGACCGGCCACTCGTCCGTGATCTGCTGACGAACTACTCCCGCTTCCACGATGAACCGGGTGCGCAGCGACTCATGACGCCGGACGATCTCCTGCAGACTTTCTTCTAACGCCGGAACCACGAGCTCTCCGCTCAAACGCACTGCCGTCGGAATGTTGTACGTCGCGCTCTCGAGCTCCCACTGCTGCATGAACCACAGTCGTTGTTGCGCAAACGACAAAGGCATCCCTTCGTCCCTGCGCTCGACTCTTCGTGGTCCTTCCACGTTTGCTCCCGGCAGTATCGACGCGATCTTCTCCGCCAACGCTCTGACTTCAGGCGACTCGAACAGACTTCGCAGCGGCAGTTCGACCTTGAAACTCTCGCGCACGCGTGAGATCACCTGCGTCGCCAGTAACGAGTGCCCGCCTAATTCGAAAAAGTTATCATTCGCGCCTACTCGGTCGAGCCCCAGCACTTCAGCCCAGATATTCGCAATGATTTGTTCAGCCGGATTGCCTGGCTCGACGTATTCTCTCCCACTAACGAGCTGGCTAACGTCCGGCGCCGGCAGTGCTCTGTGATCGATTTTGCCGTTTGCTGTAAGCGGCAACTCATCAAGCAGCACGAACGCCGTCGGGACCATGTAATGCGGAAGTTTTCCGGCAAGGTATTCTCGCAATTCGTTCAACGCCGGTGTTTGTCCCGGCGCGGGCACGAGGTAACCAACCAAACGTCCTTCGCCTCGGTCTCCCTCTCGAACTGCTACCACGCTTTCCCTGATCGAATCGTGCTGTTCCAACGCAGCTTCAACTTCTCC
>DASUPZ010000342.1:0-4704 GCA_036280855.1 Pyrinomonadaceae bacterium
TGGTATTCCGAGCGCGGGCGGGAAGGGCGGCGGAGGTTCTGTTAAATGATGATTGATGACTCCCGAAACAGTTTCCGCCGCGAATGGCCGCTTGCCTGACAACATTTCGTAGAACATCGCCCCAAGACTGTAAACATCGGAACGCGCGTCGAGTGGTTCACCCAGGCACTGCTCGGGCGACATGTAATAAGGAGTTCCGACGACCGATCCCGTCGGCGCCGCACCGGCGTCGGCCAGAAGTTTTGCCAGTCCGAAGTCGACTACCCTCACACTCTCGAGTTCGAAATCGTCTTCAGGCGCGACCACCAGAATATTTTCAGGTTTGAGATCGCGATGGACCACGCCCTGACGATGTGCTGCACCAACACCCGCGCAGATGCCACGCATCAACCGCACGCCACGCTCGACTGAGAAATGATCTTCCGTGTTGAGGAGTTCGCGCAGCGGCGTGCCTCTGACAAACTCCATGACGATGTACGCCGGAGCGTGTTCGTCATCCGTCTCGCCGAAATCGTGAATCGTGATCACGTTTGGATGGCGCAACATCGCGGCCGCACGTGCTTCACGGCGAAAGCGCGCGAGCGCCGCATCGTCCTTCACGAATTTGTCTAAGAGGATCTTTACTGCAACATCGTCGCCGATGTGAACGCGTCGTGCACGGTAGACCACGCTCATACCGCCTTCGCCAAGCCGCGCCAGCAGCTCATACTTGCGATCGATCACGTGCCCGATGAGCGGATCGGGATTGACCAGGCGGATCGTCGGAAGTGACGAGTGGTAATAATTTTCGTAGTACGGATGCGTGGTTCCGGGCAGAGTCAGTGGTAAACCGCAGTCTGAACAAAACATCGCTTCCTCGTTGAGGAACAACCCGCACGCCGCACAGAAAGGTTTGCGCGAATGAAGCTCGGCGAGCATCTGGTCCAGCTGATCTTCTATGGTGTCGAGTATGTCGGAAGTGCCGCGGAGTTCGCCTTGTGGATCAAACAGGTAGTACATCGGCGTCGCGTGACTGCCGTTTGGAAATGCATTACGAAGTTTGTGGTCGTTATCGAGGGCGCAAGGTTCGGTGAGGTTGAATCGTGTGACTGCTGCACGCACGGCGCTTAAGTCTTTTTCCGATTCGGACTGCGGCACGTGAACAGCGATGACACGCAAACCCTCGCGTTTGCGTTCATCGCGCAACTGTGCGACCTGAGCGAGATTATTCTTCGACGTTTCGGAGCTGATGGACCAGAAGTGGACGAGCGTAGGCCGTCCCCTGGTGTGTATCGTTGCGGTTTTCTGGTTGAGCCATTCCGTGGCTCCCTCAAATGACGGCAACTGTAAATCAACCTTCATGCGAGCTGTTGTATGACCTGCAAGCAGGCGACAGTTGGTGAATCGGCCGTCTCCCTGGAGTGCGGCGCCAGGCCGCCGCACTCCAAGGAGGTGCGTAAGTATTGCGTCTTATCCTTCGGAAGTCGTCGAATCGATTATCGTCTTCACCTGTGCAACGTGATTCGCCGGAAATCGCCACGCCGCGCGTGTTCGTGGATCATCTCTTCATTCGGAGCAACGTAAATGCAATAAAGTTTATTATCCGTAACATAACTTTCTATCCATTGAATACGCGGTCCAAGCTCGTTTAGCACGTCGCAGGAGCGTTGCGACATCGCCTTCAGCTCCGCCGGCGTCAGCTTACCCGCACCAGGCACTACTCGTTCAATAACGTATTTTGGCATCTGCTAGTCTCCTTTGCATTACTGCAATTCGTTCAATAATCGTTGAAAATCTTCATCGCCGCGCATTCCGTCAAACGCGCTGTCCGTCCTGGCCCAGTGCGCCACCGTTCTAAATCCACTCTCAAACGCACGCCGGAGCAGGATCAACGATCCGTCTTTCTCACCTAGTAACGCGTAAGCGCACGAGCAGTTGTATACAGCCAATCCGTCATTTGGCTCCAATTCGAGCACCCGTCTCAACGTAGCATTCGCTTCTTCCCGGCTGCCAAAACGGGCATACGCCTCCGCGAGACGGCTCATCACGATGATGTCGTCAAGACTCGCCTCCAGTTTTCGAGAGGTGATCTCAATGACTTTCAAGCCCGCCTTCACCGCAGCGTCAGCGTTCGACAGCTTTCGATAAACGTCCGCGAGATATATCCATGCGTCTTCGTCGTAGGGTTTCAATCCGGTCGCGCGCCGGTAGTGTTTGAGAGCACTCTCCAGATCGTTTGTCAGTTCCGCGATTATTCCCAACCGGAAATAGCCGGGATAAAACTCGGAGTTTTCCTTGAGAATCTCTTCGATGGCACGTTTCGATTCGGCAAACCTGCGGTGATGGAAATAGACCATCGCGATGCCAAACTGCGCCTCGAGGGACGATGGCTCGAGTGCCAGCGCTTTCTGGTTCATGTCGATCGCCTTGGTCAGCCACGACGAATTGCCATCGTACCACTCGTACATCGCCGAATATGCTTCGGCAAGTCCAGCATACGCCGATGCAAACTCCGGATCGATCGCAGCGGCGTTTTGAAACATCTCGATCGCCTTATCAGTGTTCCTGCGTCCTTTTAGATAGAGTAGCTCTCTGCCGCGCATGTAGAAGTCGTAGGCACGCAAGTCGTCTGTCGGCTTTTGCGTCAACAGTTTCCGTTCGGTATCCGAAAGCGAAATCTTGAGTGCGTCTACGATCTTTTGTGAGACTTCGTTTTGGAGATCGAAGATGTCTTCGATCATGCGATCGAAGCGTTCGGCCCAGAGGTGGTAGCCGTCGCGAACGCTGACGAGCTGCGCCGTGATGCGAATCCTGTTACCCGCTTTGCGAACGCTGCCTTCGAGTATGTAATTCACGCGCAGTGCGTCACCAACCTGACGCGTGTTCACCTCTTTGTTGCGAAAGGGAAGCACGTCCGTGCGCGACACGACTTTCAGTTCTTTGATCTTCGAAAGATCGGTGATGATGTCTTCGGTCATCCCGGCGCAGAAGTAGTCGCTGTCGGGTTCCGAGTTCATGTTTTCGAAGTAAAGGACGGCAATCGACTTCGCGGGAACAGTCTCGGCCGAGATCTCCGCGCTCAGTTTCGTAGAGACAGCTCTGTGCGTTTGCGTCTCGACCTCACGTTTCAGATCTTTGAGATCGATCAGCAGATCTTTGACGGCTTGATAACGTTCGTCTCGATCCTTGCGCAGCGCGCGCGATACCACGCGGTCGAGATCGCGTGGTCCTTCCAGCAGGTGAGGCAGCAGTGATTCCGGTTCATTACTCAGGATTCCCGACATTATGTCGATCGACGTTGGACCAGCAAACGGCTGGCGTCCCGAGATCATTTCATAGAGCACACAGCCGAGACTCCAGATGTCTGTACGTACGTCGACTTCGAAACCGCGGGCTTGTTCCGGCGACATGTAAGGAGCTGTGCCTAACACAATGCCAACAGCGGTATTGATCATGTTCTGGGTGGGCGCGAGTGAGTCGGTCGTACTGTTTGGCCGTTCGCGCGTGAGTTTTGCGAGGCCGAAGTCGAGCACCTTAACGATGCCGTCGCGACGGAGCATGATGTTGTCAGGCTTTATGTCGCGATGGACTATGCCGACCTCGTGTGTTGCGCACAGCGCGCTGGCGACTTGAATGCCGATGTCGAGTGCTTCGACGGGGCGGAGTTTCGAATGCCTCATGCGTGCGCGCAACGTTTCGCCGTCGATGTATTCGGTGGCGATGAACTGCTCTGAATCGATCTCGTCGATCTCGTAGATCGTGAGAATGTTTGGATGATTGAGTGCGGAGGCAGCCTTGGCTTCCTGGACGAATCGACGCACGCGGTCACTGGCTTGTGAGTCGACGACGTCGGTAGGAAGGATTTTTATCGCGACTTTGCGATCGAGTTTGGGATCGTGGGCCAGGTAAACCTCACCCATGCCGCCCGCGCCGAGCTGGGAGCAGATTTCGTATCGGCCGAGTGTTTTGCGTGTGGGGAACGACAACTCACTATCCGGGGGAGTTCTTTTTCTGGGCTCTGACGTAGCGTCGGACATTGTAGCCAGATTGTTGTTTTGACGCTAGGCAGACGACTCGCGTTCATGGTAAAAGTGGATGGGACCAACGTTCTCTCGCATAGTCGATTCCGCACATGCCCGTCACCCATAAATCATCACTGATTACGCTGATCATCGTGCTGTCTGTAATGACAGTTGTGGGTCAGGTGCAGCAAAAAACAGTAGCTGATTACATTCGTGATGGAATCGCTGCGCAAAGAGCCGGTAAGCATGAAGACGCGATTCGCGAATACTCAGCCGCCCTCAAGCTCGAGCCGAATAACTTTGCGGCCCAGTTCAACATCGGGCCTTCATACTTCGTCCTGGGAAAGTTGGACGAAGCTCTGGCCGCGTTCAAAGCAGCACTTGTTATAAATCCCACTGAAGCGGTGATTCATGTTGCCCTCGGTGAAGTTTATGGGACCATGGGCCGCACCGCGGAGGCGATTGAGTCGCTCAAGGAAGCGTTGCGGCTCAATCCAAAGATTCAGAAAGCACACCGCTTGCTCGCCGGTTATTACGCTCAAGCGAATCGACGTGACGAGGCCATACGACTACTTTCCGAGTTTGCGCAACAGCAGGAGAATGATGCTGAGGTTCTGTACGATCTGGCGTTGCTACACCTCGATACCGGATCCTCGGAGCAGGCGATCGAGCTTCTTAACCGTGTGGCTTCTCTGCAACCCAC
>DASUPZ010000343.1:0-14695 GCA_036280855.1 Pyrinomonadaceae bacterium
CCTGACTGTTGGAAGGCTGTGACGGCGAGGCTGAGCCTCGCCTCACATCCGGCGGCAAAGCCGGAGCCAGAGTTGCTGCAATGTCTGACGGAAGTTACACCAAGGTGGCCAGGATCATTGCGCGCCTTGTCAGCACGCTCGTGGTGGGTCAGGACAATCCGGCGTCGGTGATCATCCCCGCGGGCGTGGTGCACGCGTACCAGAACGTCGGAGATGTTGAAGGCATCGTGATCAACTGTCCGAACAGACTCTATCGTGGCGCCGGTCGCAAAGAAGCGGTGGACGAGATCCGGCACGAGGACAACAAAGAGACGATTTTTCGCATGGACGATTGATTACGGCTTTGCCGCCGGATGTGAGGCGAGGCTCTGCCTCGCCGGGCCGTTGAAAAATTTAACTGGGCTATGCCCCTGATTAGGGCGTAGCCCCTGACTGTTGGAAGGCTGTGACGGCGAGGCTGAGCCTCGCCTCACATCCGGCGGCAAAGCCGGAGCCAGAGTTGCTGCAATGTCTGACGGAAGTTACACCAAGGTGGCCAGGATCATTGCGCGCCTGAATGTAGGTGGACCAGCGAAGCACGTCGTCTGGTTGACGACCGGTTTATTCGACGCGGGTTACGCGACGATGTTGATTGCCGGGACGGTTCCGGAAGGCGAGGCAGATATGAGCTACTTCGCGGAGCACGCCGGCGTGACGCCAATGTACATTCCGGAGATGAGCCGGGAGATCTCTCCGAAAGACGCAGTCACAGTCTGGAAGCTCTACCGCTTCTTTGCCCAATGGCAACCTGACATTGTCCACACGCACACGGCCAAAGCCGGGACGGTCGGACGTGTGGCCGGTTTTCTTTATCGCTGGTTGACGCCGGGAACGCTCGTTGGCAAACCGCGCCGGTGCAAGTTTGTCCACACGTATCATGGACACGTTTTTCATAGTTACTACGGCCGACTGCAAACAAAACTTTTTCTCACGATCGAGAGAATGCTCGCGAAGCTGGTTACCGATCGTTTGATCGTCGTCAGCAAACAACAGAGCATCGAGATCGGCGAGAAGTTTCGCGTAGGCCGCCCGGGACAGATCAAGGTGATTCCCCTGGGTCTGGATCTCGACGTCTTCGCGGATCATGCTTCGCGGCGCTCGCGATTTCGCGAGGAGCTTTACATTCATGACGATGCGATCCTGATCGGCATCGTAGGCCGGTTGACGGAGATCAAGAATCACCAGATGTTTCTCAACGTCGTCGCGCGTTTGAAAGCGATCGATCCGGCTTGCAGGCGACAAGGCGCGGTACGATTCATCGTGATCGGCGACGGCTCGCTGCGCGAAAGTCTCGAACAGCAAAAACAGGCGCTCGGTCTCGACGCGGACGTGATCTTTGTCGGCAGCAGGACCGATCCTGAGTACTTCTATCCCGCACTCGATATCGTTGCGCTGACGTCGCTGAACGAAGGCACGCCGCTAACGTTGATCGAAGCGATGGCAAATGCGCGACCGGTAGTTGCGACGAGTGTCGGCGGCGTAGTCGATCTGCTCGGCGACGTGGTTGAAAATGGACCATACAAAGTTTGCAAACGCGGCATCAGCGTGCCGGCGGGCGATGAAGAAGCGTTTGTCGCCGCGCTGAGCCGGATCATCCGCGACCGGTCGCTGCGCCGGGAGCTCGGCACTCGCGGTCTTGAGTTTGTAGAAGTTAACTATTCGAAGGAACGTTTATTTGAAGACATAAAGAGCCTCTACGGTGAGTTGCTGAACCGTGGGGCGGTTCCGAATTGCGAGCTGACGGGAGTTATTCGAAGTTGTTGAGTTAAAGGAGCGGCAAGTTTGCGAGTACTCATCACCGGCGGCGCCGGTTTCATCGGATCTCATCTGAGCGACGCTTACCTCCAGCGTGGTGACGAAGTTTACGTCATCGACGACCTCTCCACCGGCACGATCGAGAATATTCAGCACCTGAAGAAACACCCGCGTTTCCATTACACGATCGACTCAGTCCACAATCATCCGGTCACCGCAGAACTCGTCGATCAATGCGACGTGATCTTTCACCTCGCAGCGGCCGTTGGCGTGAAGCTCATCGTCGAAAGCCCTGTACGGACGATAGAAACGAATGTTCGCGGCACCGAAGTCGTCCTTTCGCTCGCCAACAAGAAAAAGAAGAAAGTGATGATTGCTTCAACTTCCGAGGTGTATGGCCTGAGCGCCGACGTGCCTTTTCGCGAAGACGGGAACCTGGTGATGGGCGCTACCACCAAGGGACGGTGGAGTTACGCCTGCTCGAAGGCGATCGACGAGTTCCTGGCACTCGCTTACTGGCGTGAAAAGAAGTTGCCGACGATCGTCGTGCGGCTCTTCAATACGGTTGGACCACGGCAGACCGGGCAATACGGAATGGTTGTGCCGACGTTTGTGAAGCAGGCACTTGCCGGCAGGCCGATCACGGTTTACGGCGACGGGAAACAGAGCCGTTGTTTTGGTTACGTCGGCGACGTTGTCGGCGCGCTGATGAAGTTGATGGACCATGAGGACGCGGTCGGGCAGGTGTTCAATATCGGTTCGAACGTGGAGATCTCGATTTTCGAGCTGGCGCAGCGAGTGAAGGAGATCACGCGCTCGGATTCAGAGATCGTGTTTGTGCCGTACGACCAGGCGTACGAAGAAGGTTTTGAAGACATGCCGCGGCGTATTCCTGACATTTCGAAGATTAGCAAGCTCGTGGGGTTCCGTCCTGAAGTCGGGCTTGATGGGATCCTGGAAAGAGTCGTGGATTACCACATGGGGAAAAACCTTTGACAGGATTTTCAGAATTTACAGGATAGACCCTATTAATCAATATGCCGTTTAGTCCTCGCACGCTTCTGGCGCTAGGTGCAACTTTTTGCCTCTCCTTGATTCTGACGCCACTCGTGCGCGCGTATGCGCGGCGCTTTAAGTTCATCGCGGTTCCCAAAATCGATCGCTGGCACAAGAAGCCGACCGCAATGCTCGGCGGCACCGCGATCTGGCTCTCGGTAGTCATCGCATCACTCGCGTTTACGATCCACACCACCTACGTCAAACAGATCCTGATGGCGAGCACGTTCCTGTTTCTCGTCGGCCTCGTTGACGACCTGCTCCACATCAAACCTTACCAGAAACTGATCGGCCAGATCCTCGGCGCGGCTTTCGTCGTCTACTACGGCCTGACTCTTCCATGGACGGGCTCCAAGATCGTTAACATGGCGCTCGCAATCTTCTGGCTGATCGGTATCACAAACGCGATCAACCTGCTCGACAACATGGACGGACTCGCCGCCGGCATCTCGATCATCGCGGCAGGTTTTCTTTCGCTCAGTTTTGTAAACACAGGGCAGTTTCCCGAGGCGTTGCTACTCGGAATCTTCGCCGCGGCCCTCCTGGGTTTTCTCATTTACAACTTCAACCCCGCATCGATCTTCATGGGCGACTGCGGCTCGATGTTTGTCGGGTTCTTCCTGGCGAGTTCTGCGCTCATCAACGTCAGCGGCGGAAGATCCAGAAGCTTTCTGCCCGTGCTGGCCGTCCCGATTCTCGTTCTCTTCATTCCCATCTTCGACACGACTTTCGTCACTGTCCTGCGCAAGCTCTCGGGCCGTGCCGCCTCGCAGGGCGGTCGCGATCACACGTCGCACCGGCTCGTCGCTCTCGGCATGTCCGAGCGACATGCGGTGTTGATGCTCTGGGGCTTTGCAGCACTTTCCGGAGGGCTCGCGATTATCGTTCAACGCGCGCGACTCGACATCAGTCTTGCAGCCATCGCGGGTTTCACGATCGTGCTGACGCTCGTCGGCGTTTATCTCGCCGGCGTCAAGGTTTACGACGAGAGCGAAGCGGAGCAGGCGTTGAAAGACAAGCCGCTGTACGCGTTTCTCGTCGATGTTTCTTACAAGCGCCGTGTGTTTGAAGTGTTGCTGGATGTGGTGCTCGTGATTCTGGCTTACTGGTCTGCGTACGCGATCAACTTTGCTTCGGGCAGTCCCGCCTGGAACCTGTTCATACGCACGTTGCCGGTCCTCGTGTTTATAAAGATGTCGGTGTTTCTGGTGGTGGGCGTCTACCGCGGCCTGTGGCGCTACACGGGCATGAGCGATCTGATCGTCTTTGGGAAGGCGGTCGTGTTGAGCTCCGTCGGCAGCCTGGTGGTGTTGTTGTTTTTGTTTCGTTTCGAGGGCTACTCGCGCACGGTCTTCGTGATCGATGCGGTCCTGATGTTTCTGTTTCTCGCAGGCAGCCGGCTGGCGTTCAGACTGTTCCGGCAACTTGTCCCGGCAATGAGTAAAAACGACGGGCGTCGCGTGCTGATTTATGGTGCGGGCGACGGCGGTGAGCTTTTATTGCGAGAGTTGCGAAACAATCGCGACCTGCAACTGGCGCCGATCGGGTTTCTCGACGATGATCCCGCGAAGGCGGGGAAGGTGATTCACGGTTTGCGCGTGTTTGGTGGTAATGGCGATCTGGGTTCGGTTTGTGTGCAGCATGAAGTTGATGAAGTGGTGATTTCGAGTATGAAGATGACTGAAGAGCGTGTTCAGGAGATTCTGCGTTGCTGTGCGGAGAAGCAGATTGCAGTGAAACGAATGCGGATAGCGATCGAAGACATGAGCCACAGATTACGCGGATAAAAACACGGATCAGATAGATAAATAGAGATGCCGCAGGAGTTGATACATATTAGTGTCAGGAAGTTGCCGGTGAGGTTGGTGACGCTTGTGTTGCTGATCGTGGCGGGCGTGGGGTCTTACTTCGCCGTGCGGTGGTATATCGGAAATACGATGGCGGAGTATTTCAATACCACCGAGAATGATCTCAACGTCGCGCGCACCGCGATTTCGTTTGCGCCAAACGATCCGCTGCCGCACTGGCGTATCGCACAGGTCTCGCAAAAAATCCTGCCGTTGGACCAGCAACAACAGGCCATCGCTTCGTACGAAAAAGCCGTCAGTCTTTCGCCAAACGATTATCGCTTCTGGATGTCGTTGGGCAGGGCTTACGAGCAGGCCGGCGATCCCGCGAAGGCTGAAGAGGCGTTGCGACGCGCAGTGGCGCTGGCCCCCGCTTACTCTTATCCACACTGGTATCTCGGCAACCTGCTGCTGCGCAACGCTCGTTACGACGAAGCTTTTGTGGAGCTCCGGCTTGCAAGCGAGGCGGACGGCGAACTGCAACCGCAACAGTTCAACCTCGCCTGGCAGATCTACAACGGCGATCCCGCAGCGCTAAAAAAAGCAGTCGGCGAAAACCCGGCGGTGCATGCATATTTCGCGCTGTATCTGATCACGCAAAAGCAGTATGAAGATGGTCTGGCCCTGTGGAACGGCCTCAGTAGCGAGGAGAAGAAAGCCAACCGCGATCCGGCCGAGGCCATGATCATGAGTTTGCGAAACGATACGAAGTTTCACGATGCGCTCAGAGTTTGGAATGACGTCGCACCCGAGAAGTACCACGCTGCAATGGGCAAGGTTTTTGACGGCAGTTTTGAAGACGGCGGCGCCGGTGGGACAGTGTTTGGCTGGCACGTGAAGAGTGCGCCGCAGATGCAGGCCGGAATTGATGCCGACAAGAGTCACGGTGGCGGGCGCAGCTTACGAATGGCTTTTCGCGTGCCCGTTAATCTCGAACAAGTCAACGTCGCGCAGCTCATTGCGGTGCTGCCGCGAACTGAGTACGAGGTCGAATGTTATGTGAGCACTGAGAAGCTCCAGACTGGAAGCGCGCCCCAGGTCCAGATCCTCGATGCAGCGTCAGGCGCGGAGCTGACCTCGTCGGCGCAGGCGCCCGGCGGCACAAACGATTGGAACCGCATCAGTCTCACTTTCAAGACCGGCGACTTTGCTCAAGGTGTGATTCTCAAGATCGTGCGCGTCTCGTGCAGCAACGAACAGACGCCGGTGTGTCCGATTTTTGGTTCGGTTTGGTATGACGACTTCAGTATCAAGCGCAGAAACTAACCTGGCCATTGCGGAAGCAGCCGCGCCGCCAGTGCCCGCGAGCCCGCCGCAGCGAAGCGGCGTTTATCGCATCAGGCACACGCTCGCGAGCAGGTTTGCGTTTCTGGTGATCTGCGTTGCGATCGTGCTTTCGGCGCTGGCTTACGGAACCGTTCACTACTGGGCGCTCGGACTGTTCAATCTCGGCGGACTGACGCTCCTCGTTTTGTGGGTGCTCGACGCGTGGCGTCTGGGCAACTTGCGAATCAATAAAAACCTGTTGCAACTCCCGCTACTTGGCGCCCTCGTGCTCGGCGTTGTGCAGCTTCTTCCACTGCGGGAAGTAACTGCTCCGGGAATGTTAAGTAGCCTGTCTTATGATCCATACTCGACGCGCCTGGTGCTGGTCCAATTCGCGAGTCTGCTGATCTACTTCTCCGCGACGCTCGTGTTCATCGATACGCCGCATCGATTGCGTGTGATGGTGCGTACGATCATGGTCTTCGGTTTTTGTCTTGCACTGTTTGGACTGACACAGTCGTTTACCAGTCCAACCAAGGTCTACTGGATGCGCGAGCTTAACCAGAGCACCGCTTTCGGACCGTTTATCAACCGGCATCATTTCGCCGGCTACATGGAACTCACGATTGCCATCCCGCTCGGACTGCTGTTTGCCGGCGCAGTCGATAAAGAGAAGCGATTGCTCTACCTGTTTATCGCCGGACTCATGGGCGTGGCGCTCGTAATGACAGCTTCGCGCGGCGGCATCATCAGTCTTATTGCGGAGGTGCTGTTTCTCGTTATCGTGACTGCGATCTGGAGAAAGCCGAGCGACCGACGCCGCACGAAGATTGGACGTTTGAAACTGGTCGCCGGACGCGTAGCAATGGCTGGAGTGCTCTTGTTCAGCCTGTTTCTCGGCGTCATATTGCTGGGTGGTGAGTTCTCGCTCGCGCGTTTCATCGACACGGTCAACACGAACGACCCAACAACCGGCCGCGCGCACTTCTGGGCCGTCACGCTCGAGATCATCAAAGCGCATCCGTACGTCGGCACGGGTCTCGGCGCATACGGCGTGGTCTACACGCGTTACGACACGCGCAACGGTCTCTTCCGGCTCGAACAGGCGCACAACGACTACCTGCAAGTGTTGTCCGACGGCGGTATCATTGGTGCAGCACTGGCGCTCGGGTTTGTCGTGCTACTTTTTTACAAAGCGCTGCAGCGTGCAAAATCGAGAGACGATTTCCGTCGTGGTGTTGCGCTCGCATCGTTGAGTGGGTGTTTTGCTGTGCTCGTACACAGCTTTTTCGACTTCACGTTGCACACGACCTCCAACGCGCTGCTGTTTCTCGTGCTCGCAGCGATGGCAACGATGAACGGGCGCGTTGAAGACGCACCGCGAAAGCGCCGCAAGTCTTCCACTAACGCCGATAGATAAAGGAGATAACAGTTGGCTTCGGAAGCTTCGTCCGTTCCCGGTTTGATCCTCGCCGCAGTTTTGCGTCACAACAAAACTGATGCTTTGAACCACCGCGAGGACGGCAAGTGGTTCAACATCACGGCTGCGAGTTTCGTTGAACGCGTGAAGAACATCGCGCTCGGTCTCGCAAGCCTCGGGGTCCGCCCCGGCGACAGGATCGCGCTGCTTTCTGAGAACCGGCCCGAGTGGTCAATCGCCGACCTTGCGATTCTAAGCCTGGGCGCGATCAACGTTCCCATCTACACAACACAAGCATTGGACCAGGTTGACTACATCCTCACCGATTCAGGCGCCCACACCATCTTCATCTCGACGCGACGGCTCTACAAACACGTGCAGCCGATGCTGGCGAACAAGTCGCTCGAACGCGTGATCTTCTTCGACTCTGAAACAGCGGGAGACGTTGAGCGCTCGCTTACACTCAACGACCTCGAGCAAAGAGGAAAAGAGTTGGCCCAGCAGCGCCCGGGTGCTTTCGATGCCTACCTGCAGGCAGTCAGGCCCGACGATCTCGCGACGATCATCTACACGTCCGGAACAACCGGCGAGCCGAAAGGCGTGATGTTGACGCACAACAACTTCATGTCAAACGTGCAATCGATCGCGAAGGGCTTGCCGATAGCGCCGACCGACGTCGCGCTTTCAGTTCTTCCTTTGTCGCACATCTTTGAACGCGACGGGTTCTACGTGTTCTGCTACTGCGGCGTGTCCGTTTATTACTCGGCGTCGTTCGATCAGGTTGGCGAAAACCTGCGCGAGGTGGCGCCCACGATCATGACCGCGGTGCCGCGTTTATTTGAGAAGGTCTATCACCGGATCATGAAGAAGGGCATGTCGGAAAAGGGCTTCAAGCGATCCGTGTTCATGCAGTCGCTGGCAGTTGGGCAGAAATACGGCGAACTGAAAGATAAGCGGAAATGGATCATGCCGGGCCTGGGAATCAAACAGAAGCTGGCGAGCAAACTGGTGTTTTCGAAATGGCGTGAAGGCGTCGGCGGGCGTTTGCGATACTTTGTTTCAGGCGGCGCGCCGCTTGCGCCGACACTCTCTTACTCCTATCTCGCGGCGGGCATTCCGATCCTTCAGGGTTATGGCGCGACGGAGACGTGCATCGTCTCGGCAAATCGCCCCGGCAACAATCGCGTAGGGTCAGTTGGGATTCCGTTCGATGGTATCGAGATCAAGATTGCCGAAGATGGTGAGATCCTCGTCCGTGGTCCAAACGTGATGCGCGGTTACTACGGACAGCCGGAAGCCACCGCGGCCGTGTTGAAGGACGGCTGGTTCTACACTGGCGACGTCGGCCGTATGGAGAAGGATGGTCATCTTTTCATCACTGATCGCAAGAAGGATCTGTTTAAACTTTCGAACGGAAAGTATGTCGCGCCGCAGTTGATCGAGAGCCTGCTGAAGGAGAGCGAGTTTGTTAGCCAGGTGGTGGTGGTCGGTGCGGGCCGGAAGCAGCCGGTGGCGTTGATCGTTCCCGATTGGGAGAGTTTGCATCAGGCGCTCGACGAGGCTGGAGAAAAAGCGCCCCGTGATCGAGCGGAGCTGAGCAAGTATGCGCCTGCGATCAAGATCGTGCAGAAAGACATCGCGAATCTCACTTCGTCGCTAACCGATTACGAGCGGATCCGACGCGTGGCGCTTTTGCCGAATGAGTTCAGCATTGATGGTGGCGAGTTGACGCCGACGCTGAAGGTCAAGCGAAATGTGATCGATGAGCGATATGCGGAGTTAATTGAAGAGCTATACAAATAACACGGATGCGTTAGACAGAGGCGCGTTAGACAGGATTTCAGGATTCTCAAGATTTACAAGATTCTTAACCTCAAGACGCTTTTCTTTGCTTGTAAATCTTGAAAATCCTGAAATCCTGTCAAACGAGTCTTATCATCCACGGTGGCCGAGGATTGATTCGGCAAGGATGCGAAGGTTCATCGGGATGTCGGGGGGCTTGCGGGTGCGGGGACCCGGCTTGTGATGTGCGAGCAGCGGCAGCTCGGCGCTACAAAAATCGCAGGCCTCCAGATGATTTCTGACCTCACCAGCGCGCCGCCCGGAGAGTTTTTGGGCGCGGAACGAAAGTAAGGTCGCTGATGCCGGGCACGCAGCCGTCTTCCTGAAGGCTATTTGAGTGGTTGAGCCTTTCATCCATTTCCCCTGTTCGCATCACTTCAAAATGACGAATCCGCGGCCCGTTCCAGAACTTTTCTCATCTTTTTCTTAAATATTTCTCACCCCTCGCCGAGTGTAAAAACTTGTTGCTCGTTATTTAAAATGCTGTTACCATGCCTTTCGTTAGTCAGCGGGCACCATAACCACTGACATCTCCAGGAGCCCAGTTCGGACTCAATCCTCTGCAAGTACCATCTCGGTAACTAACTTCGCCAAGAACAGTTTAGGCGTAGAACCAGGCTACATGCCCGCCATTCTCGACATACAAAACTCCCAGACGCATAGGGCAAATACGGACAATTCCTGTGAAATCGATAAGCGAAGATCCTGAAAAATCAGCGGGCCCCGCCACGGGCGAAAAGCGCCCGCAGCCCAGAGAACGCCGTAACGACCGGCACGGGAAGAACGCGAAGTGGGTCGAGAGTCTTCGAGCTTCCGACGTCAATCGTCTGTGGACTGACCTGCATCGCATCGTCTCGCATCACGCGCTCGTTCGCGCGTCTCGCAGCGCCGGGCTTTTGGTTGAAGAAGGCATCGGCGCCGCCTACACGGATCTGACCCAGGAACTTTTCGTCCAATTACTCAGCAAAAACCGTTTCGAGCACTATCTCGACACGGGCATGACTGACTACGAGATTGAATGTGAGATCAGCCAGATTGAGTTGACCAATCTGCTCACGGCTGAGCTCCGCAAACGACATCCCGAGAGCTATCGACTCGCGCGAAGGATTTCGACGTTGATTCAGTCGAGCCCGAATTTTCGCCGTTTCGACACCAGCGGCATCGACGACGAGCCACACCGCCGTCTCGCCGATCGCGTTTACGGGTTGAGCGAGTGGAAAAACGACAAATCGCGACGCGGATCTCACGACGTCGAGCAGCGCGTGCAGATAATTCCGGTCCGGCAGAGAGATACGCGGATGGTGGGCTGCACCGGCGATTCGCAGATTGTCATCAGCAATGCAGACCTCGAAGATTTGATTGTTTCCGTGCTGGACGCGGTCGATTCACCGGTTGACGTGCGGACCTTGCGAAGCCTGGTGATGTCGCGCCTGCCGGTGATGGACATCTATCTCGTCCCGCTCGACAGCGACGACAGCGACAACGAAAACGGCAACAGTTACGAGCCCGTCGACAGGCGTGAAAACCCTGAAGAAGGGCTGATGCGGCGCGAATCCGAAAAAGAGGCCGCGGGCTTTGTCGAGCAGTTTCTGTTGAGTTTGAATGAGGCCGTCCGCGGCAAAGTAAAGCAATACAATCGCATAATCGGCGTGCTCTGGTACTGCTATTTGAGTCCCGATCACGCCACGCAACTGGAAGTTGCCGCGGTATTAGGCGTTTCTGATTCACTGGTATCTGACTACCGCAGGCGCATCGAGCAGGAGCTCAGGGCGCTGTCATTTACCGAGGTGGAAGAGGCCAGGCAATTTGAGCTGGCACTCCGGGAACACGTCAAAACACTGATCTTTGACATGGAGGAGAAAGAGGTGGCTGTTTAGATCTTCCATGTAAAACGGTGTAATCTGTGGACGTTTACCGGGCTGCTGCGCTGACTGCGCCGCAGCTTCTTTTTTGGTACTATCGCTGGGTTTTAATCACGGGAGCGCACGGGTGGAAGTAATTTTTTGGTTGAGTGTGGCGGCGGTCGGGTATGCCTACGTGGGCTATCCGCTTTTGCTGACGCTTATTAGCAAGATCAAACCAAGGCCGGTGCGGAGCCAGGAGTGGACGCCGTCGGTCAGCGTCATCATTGCGGCCTACAACGAAGAGCGCGATCTCGCCGCGAAGCTGGAAAACACTCTCGCCCTCGATTACCCCAAATCACAACTCGAAATCATCGTCACCTCGGATTGTTCGACGGATCGAACCGACGACATCGCACGCAGCTTTGCATCGCGCGGAGTTCGCCTGCATCGACAGGAAGAACGGCACGGTAAGACTGCGGCCCAGAACGCCGCCGTGGCCCAGGCGCGCGGGGAGATTATCGTTTTCTCTGACGCGACCACCCACTACCGGCCCGACGTGGTGCGTTTGATGGTGCCTGCGTTTGCGGACCAGAGCGTAGGGTGTGCGACCGGTCGTGTGATCTACCAGGACGCAAAAGATTCGAGTGTCGGCACGGGGACACAGTCTTACTGGAACTACGAGTTCTTTCTCAAGAGGCACGAGAGCAACGTTTGTTCGCTGATTGGTGTTTGCGGGTGCATGTACGCGGTCAGGAAGTCGGCGTATGTGCCGTTGTACAACGATGCGTGCAGCGACTTCATTATCGCGACGACGATGGTCGAGCAGGGGTTGCGTGCGGTTTACATTCCCGACGCTGTTTGTTTGGAGGAACCGAATCGCCAGGCGAAGAAGGAACTCGCGGCGCGCGTCAGGATCATCTCGCAAACGTTTTCGGACCTTTGGCGCAATCGCGCGATGTTGAACCCGTTTCGCAGCGGGTTTTATGCGATTCAGCTCTGGTCGCATAAAGTGATGCGTTATCTGGTGCCGGTGTTTTTGATCGCGATATTTGTGACGAGTGCGTTCCTGGCGTCGCGGAATATTTTTTACGCGGCATTGTTTGTGGGCCAGCTGGCGTTCTATCTCGCGGCGCTCGTTTCTGCGGTGCTGGAGAGGTTCGGCGTGACGATTCGATTACTGGCGTTGCCGCAGTATTTTGTGATTACCAACCTGGCGTCGCTGATCGCGTTTGTGAAGTTTTTGAGTGGTGAGACGTATACGAAGTGGGAGCCGAGCCGCGAACCCGCGATGGTTCAGAGCTCAAGTTCAGAGTTCAAGCTTTAGCTTGTTCTTAAAACGCAGCCTAAAGGCTGAACTCTGAACGCGAACTCCGAACGGGATTAAACGGATTTTATGAAGAATGCTTTGTCGATAGATCTCGAGGATTGGTTTTGTGTCCATAACCTGGCGGACGCCATAAACCGCGACGAGTGGGATAAGTGTGATTTTAGGGTGCGCAACAATACCATGCGCATTCTCGATCTGCTGGATGAGCAGAAAGTACGCGCAACGTTCTTCGTGCTCGGGTGGGTTGCCGACCGCGCGCCGGATCTGATCCGGGAAGTTGAAAAACGCGGCCACGAGATCGGCGTACACGGTTACAACCACCTGTTGCTCACGGAAATCACTCCTGAGGAATTCGACGCCGACCTCGGAAGGGCACTCGAAGCCATCGAAAAAGCCGGTGTGAAGACGCGCCCGATCGGTTTCCGCGCCCCGTCGTTTTCAATGGTGAACTCCACTAAACAGTGGGCGTTGCCGATACTCGAAAAACACGGTCTGCGTTACGATTCGTCAGTGTTTCCGGTCGGTTTTCATCCCGATTACGGAATTCCCGACGCGCCGCTCACTCCGTACAAGATCACAGACAAACTTTACGAGTTTCCGATGAGCGTGCTGGAGATGTACGGCCGGCGCTTTCCGTTTTGCGGCGGCGGTTATTTCCGCCTGTTTCCGTATGCCTACACGCGTTATTGCATGCGAAAAGTGAACGAACAGGGCCGCGCGGTGGTCTTTTACCTGCACCCCTGGGAAGTCGATCCCGAACAGCCTCGGATAAAAAATTTGTCCGCTTCGCAGAAGTTTCGCCATTATCGCAATTTAGATCAGACGGAAGGACGTTTGCGACGTCTGGTCAATGATTTTGAATTTACCACGGTGAGAGAGGTGCTTCAGATTTGAACAACGAGATACAGGCGCAACGCGCATTCTGGAACAACGAAGCCGACGCTTTCCAGAGAATCTATACCCATCGTAAATCGCGTTTCGCGAATACGCTGGACCAGATCTTCCGGAAAGACATGTATGAGCGCTATCAATTCACGATCGCGCATTGCGAACCTATCAGGAACCGCACGTTTCTGGATGTCGGCTGCGGCAACGGCCTCTACTCCCTCGAGCTCGCGCGCAAAGGCGCAGCGAAAGTTGTCGGCATCGACATCGCCGAAGTGATGATCGGCTTGTGTAAGCAGGCGAGTGAGAAGGAAAACCTTTCCGATCGGACCACGTTTATTCAGACCGATCTGCTCGACTACAAACCTGAATCGAAGTTTGACGTGAGCTTTGGCATCGGTCTCTTCGACTACATCAGCGATGCTCTTCCCGTGCTGAAGCGCATGCGAGAAGTCAGCACTGACAAAGCCATCATGGCGTTTCCGCGACTGTGGACGTGGCGCGCGCCCGTGCGCAAAGTGAGGCTCGCGCGCAAAGGGTGCCCCGTTTACTTCTACAGCAAGGCGAAGATTGAAAAACTTCTGAAAGAGGCGGGATTCAGCCGGCAGGAGATCGTCAAGGTTGGGAAGCTCTACTGCGTAGTGGCCTACGTTTGAAATTTAGCCACAGAGATTGCGCGGATTAGGCAGATTGATCAACCTGTGTAATCCGCGCAATCTGTGGCTAACAATGCAGGATCAAGTTTTTGAATGCATCCGACAAAATCGGTCTATCTCTGACGGCCCGCGCGCTTTGGCTGCTTATAGCCAAGATTCTCGCGTTTGCTTTTAGTATCGCCCTGCCCCTCCTGCTTGTTCGTCGCCTGAGCCAGGAAGAATTCGGACTCTACAAACAGGCTTTTCTCGTCGTCGGCTCAGCCATCACGCTTCTGCCGCTCGGCTTTCAGATGAGCGCGTTCTACTTCCTGCCGCGCGAGAAAGACCGGCAGGGCCAGATCGTTCTCAACATCCTGCTGTTTCACCTCGTGATGGCGTCGCTCGGCGCTCTCGTCCTGCTTCTGTTTCCACAACTGCTCACGACGATTTTCCACAGCTCAGAACTGGTCGGATACGCGCCCATCATCGCCGCCGTCATCTTCTTCTGGGTCGTTTCGTCGTATCTCGAAGTCGTTTCAGTTGCACACCAGGAAGCGCGACTCTCGACGATCTTCATCATCTCGTCGCAGTTGACGAAGACACTTTTTCTGCTGCTCGCAGCAATTCTGTTTGGTTCGATTCGCGCTCTCATTTACGCCGCGATAGCCCAGGGCATTCTGCAAACGATCATAGTCCTGTTCTACCTCCATTCGCGGTTTCCGCGTTTCTGGCGGAGCTTCAACTGGGCCACGATGCGCATGCAGTTGTCGTATGCGTTG
>DASUPZ010000344.1:0-4585 GCA_036280855.1 Pyrinomonadaceae bacterium
CCCCTCGTCGCGGGGCTGTTACCGATGACGGGAGTCGCGTTCATTCTTTACACGTTCTACATGGTCACCGATCCAGCGACCACTCCGAAAGGTTTCCTTGAGCAGATCGTTTTTGGTCTTTCAGTGGCCGCGGTCTACGGAATTCTCATGACGGTCCATGTGGTCTTCGGACTTTTCTTCTCGTTGTCGATCGTCTGCACCATCCGCGGAATCTTCCTGTACGCGCAATCGTGGGAGACCAACATGGCGCCGGAACGAATAGCGATTCAAATGAAGGAAGTGTGAGCCGTGAGGGATTCGATCGCCATTGTAGGCATGGCTTGTCGTTATCCGGACGCTGATTCTCCGGAACAGCTCTGGGAAAACGTGCTCGCGCAAAGGCAGGCGTTCAGGAGAATACCTCCGGAACGTCTGCGTCTCGAAGACTATTTCGAGAAGAACCGCAACAAGCCCGACACCACTTATTCCTCGCAAGCAGCTTTGCTCGAAGGATTCGAGTTTGACCGGCAGCGTTATCGCGTTGCGGGCGCCCTTTATCGGACCGTCGATCCGTCACACTGGCTTGCACTCCAGGTTGCGAGTGAAGCGTTGACAGATGCCGGTTACGAAAACGGCGAGCGGTTGAAGCGAGAGACGACTGGAGTGGTAGTCGGCAACACTCTCACGGGCGATTTCTCGCGCGCGACGGCGATGCGTCTGCGGTGGCCGTTTGTGCGACGGGTCGTCGAAAACGAGCTCGCGAGCGAGGAGTGGACGCCGGAACGTCGTCATTCATTCCTGAACCGGTTAGGTGATTCCTACAAAGCACCGTTTCCCCCGGTGGGCGAAGAGACGCTGGCAGGCATGCTTTCAAACACCATCGCCGGGCGCATCTGCAACTACTACGATCTGCGCGGCGGCGGTTATACCGTCGACGGCGCTTGCGCTTCGTCGCTCATCGCGGTGACCACTGCGTGTTCGTTGCTCGCTTCGTCCGATCTCGACGTCGCGATCGCGGGTGGAGTTGATTTGAGCCTGGATCCTTTTGAACTCGTCGGCTTCGCAAAAGTCGGCGCGCTTGCGACCGAAAAGATGCGTGTGTATGACGAGCGGCCCGAAGGTTTTCTGCCGGGCGAGGGATGCGGTTTTGTAGTTTTGATGCGCCACCGCGATGCAGTCGCAAAAGGCCGGCGGATCTATGCGTTGATCAGAGGTTGGGGAATGTCGTCGGATGGTCAGGGCGGCATGACGCGTCCTGAGGTTGACGGTTTGTCGCTGGCGATTGAACGCGCCTATCGCCGCGCGGGTTTTTCGCCGAAGACTGTTGCCTATTTTGAAGGACACGGCACGGGCACGGCTGTTGGCGATCAAACCGAGATGACGGCACTATCTCGCGTAATCAGCAAACGGAAGAATGGCCTGCTCGCGAACGGCGCGCGTGCGAGCCTGGGATCTGTGAAAGCCAACATCGGACACACCAAGGCGGCCGCAGGCGTAGCGGGATTGATAAAAACCGTGATGGCGGTCCATAGTCAGATTCTTCCCCCTGCGAGCGCCTGTGAGAATCCTCATCCGTTGCTGAAGTCAAAATCGTCTGTGCTCAGAGTGTTGAGTGAAGCCGAACTATGGCCTGCGAACAGTTACTTACGAGCGGGTGTCAGCGGTCTCGGCTTTGGCGGTATCAACGCGCACCTCGTGCTCGAGGGTTACGGCAGTCTGCGTCGCACCGAACTGACCGGCAAAGAAAAGACGCTGTTCGCATCAGCCCAGGACGCGGAAGTGTTCTTCCTCAGCGCGCTTGACAAAAATGCCTTACGCGAAACTATTCGACACCTGTTGACCTTCGCTGCCAGGATCTCGTGCGCCGAACTCACCGATCTTGCCGCGACTCTCGCAGGACAACTTCAGGTCTCAACGATTCGCGCGGCGATTGTTGCAAGCTCGGCTGGGCAACTCGCCGATCGACTCAGCCGGTTGGATGCCTTGTTGGAAACTGATCAAGCCACTCACCTCGATATCGAAAAAGGAGTTTATTTCAGCACGGAAGCTGCAAAGCCTCCGCGAATAGGTTTTCTGTTTCCCGGTCAAGGCGCGCCGCTGCATTTGAATGGCGGCCTGTTCAAACGCCGTTTCGAGTTTCTGCGCGATTTGTTTGACGGGCAAACAAACGGCGTGGAAGTCGCGAATACGGGCGTGGCGCAACCCGCAATTTTAAGGACCGCACTTGCTGGAATGCGGACTATGAAAGCGCTCGGCATCGAGGCCGGTATCGCGGTTGGTCACAGCCTCGGTGAGATTGCGGCGTTGTGCTGGGCCGGCGCAATCAGTGAAGACGCGCTGTTGCGCATCGGCGAAGCACGCGGCGCCGCGATGATGGAAATTCCCGGTCCCACGGGAACGATGGTCAGCATCAATGCGACGCAACAAAAAGTGCAGAGCCTGTTGAATGGTGACGACATCGTTATCGCCAGTATCAATGGCCCGCAGCACACTGTACTTTCGGGAGACGCGCCGAGTGTTGCTTCTTTTGTCGCTCGTGCTCAGGGAGAAGGGCTGACGGCGATCATGGTGCCCGTTTCTCATGCGTTCCACTCGCATCTGATGGCGCCGTGCGTGACGAAGGTGGCGAGTTTTCTCAAGCGAGAGTCGTTTGGAAAATTACTTCGGCCAGTGGTCTCCACGGTTACGGGAAACGTTTTGACTGGTAATGAAGACCTGCGACAACTACTTGCGCGCCAGGTGACCGCGCCGGTGCTTTTCATGGATGCGGCCGAGCGAGCATCAAGAGACGTAGACCTGTTAATCGAGATTGGCGCGGGCAGGATTCTCGGCGGACTGGTGAAGACTTTTATCGACAAGCCGGGCGTCTCGCTTGATGCCGGTGGTCCATCTTTCACGGGATTGCTGAACGCCGCCGGCGCTGCTTTCGCGCTCGGAGTCAATATCAATTACCACGCGCTTTTCGAAAACCGGTTCACTCGTAATTTCAGCCTCGACTGGCAGCCCCGGTTCCTGGTGAATCCATGCGAGAACGTTCCGTTACTCGGCGACGGTCATGCGCAACCGCAGATCGTCGAAGAACCGTCGATTGAAACAACTCTGAAAGTTGAGCCTTCGATCACCACTAACGGCAACGGAACGCAATCTCCGCTCGAAGTGTTTCGCCGGTTAGTTGCGGAGCGGCTCGAACTCTCGCCCGAGGACGTGAACGATCAGGATCGCCTGCTTGGCGATCTTCACCTGAATTCACTTGCCGTCACTCAGTTGATTACCGAGCTCTCAAAGCGTTTGGGAATGCCCGCGCCTGCCGCGCCCACTGATTACTCGACGTTCACGATCGCTGCTGTGGGCCAGGCAATCGAAGAACTGCGCAGCACGGACGTGGCTCCGGCGGATACCAGTCTTCAACTCGCGGGTGTCGATACGTGGGTCCGCACCTTCAATGTCGAATTAGTTGAGACTCCGCTGCAGCGTTCCAAACCAAAACCGCAACCAGGACGGTGGCAGGTTTTCGGCGCGGCGGATTGCTCGCTCAAAGATCCGCTTCAACAAGCCCTCGACGGCGGTCAAATCGGCCCGGGAACTTGCCTGATACTGCCGGAGTATGACGAAACCCCGCGCCCGGATCTCCTGCTCGCCGCGGTGCGAGCGTTTCAGGAAACGCGTGACGCCAGGTTCGTGCTGGTCCAGCACGGCGGTATTGGCGCAGCGTTCGTCCGCACGCTTGCACTCGAAACACCCAACGCCACCGTATGCGTCGTCAACGTTCCTGCAAATGACGCGCGCGCCGTTGAGTGGATCGTCGCAGAAGCAGGTTCCGCCGGCGGTTATAGCGAAGCTCACTACGATGACGCCGGGACACGACGCGAGCCCGTGCTCAAACTTCTTTCGCAACCGCAGAAGCCAGGCGCGTTGCCGCTCAATACTGACGACCTGATGGTAGTCAGCGGCGGCGGAAAGGGAATCGCCGCCGAATGCGCCATCTCGCTCGCGTCAACCACGGGCGTGCGGTTGGTGTTGCTGGGCCGATCTGATCCGGCCAAAGACGACGAGCTCGCTCGTAACCTGGCGAGAATGAAGTCGCTGGATATCAGGTTTCGCTACGAACAGGTTGACGTTACCAGTCAAAAACAGGTGAGCTGGGCCCTGCGCGGCATCGTGGATGAGTTTGGACCAGTGACGGCATTTCTACACGGCGCCGGTGCAAATGTTCCCCAGCTCATCTCGACGCTCGACGAGAAGGCGATACGCCAAACCGTTGCGCCGAAAGTCGATGGAGCAAGGAACATCCTGGCGGAAATCGATCCTTCGAAACTCCGGTTGTTCATCGCCTTTGGTTCCGTCATCGGTCGCAGCGGCATGCAGGGAGAAGCGGATTACGCCCTCGCCAATGAAACGTTGAGACGGATCACCGAAACGTGGCAGGCGCAACATCCGCACTGTAAATGTCTCGCTGTCGAATGGTCCATCTGGTCGGGTGTTGGTATGGGCGAACGGCTTGGCCGCGTCGATGCCTTACTACGTCAGGGGATCACGCCGATCACACCTGACGAAGGTCTCCAGGTGCTGAATGAATTGCTGGTCCAGGATCTGCCTGTGACTTCGG
>DASUPZ010000345.1:0-10178 GCA_036280855.1 Pyrinomonadaceae bacterium
GAAAACGATGAGGGCAAACAGGGCGTTGATGAGCACAAACGATTGACCTGCGAGATCGAGCAAGTTGAACTGTTTTACTTTTCCGATCGCCAACAGGATGTTCAGGCCGATCAAACTAATCAGTTGAAAAGGAATTGAGATCGAAGCAATGCGAATCAACTCCGGCGAAACCAGACCGAATAACTGAGGACGGAACGATGCCAGCACGGCGACTGCGAGCGCGAGAGTTGTGCCCGTGAGGAGGGCGAAAACCAGTGAGTTGATCGCGGCGGTGCGAGTTCGTTCCTGGTCCTGTGCAATGAAGTACGTGTTTGCAGAAGGAAGTCCGAAGCTGCCGAGCTGAACGATCGTAGCGATTGTTACGTTGATGACTGCCAACTGCCCGACGCCTTCCGCGCCCAGCCACCACGCCACAATGATCCCCGCAACTACGCTGTTGACAATCATCAGCACGCGCGTCGCCAACGTTCCTGTGACTTGTTTGGAAAAACTGGACATGATTACAAGATTTTCAAGATTGACAGGATTGAATCTTGTCAATCATGAAAATCATGAAATCCTGTCAAGCATCGATCCAGCGTTCATACCACAAGCTGAGATTGAGCAAGGCCCACAGATGAAATCCCCAATCTTTTTTCCGTTGTCGATGCTCCTCGAGCATGCGACTCACAAACGCATAATCCAGCAAATCTCTGCGACGCATCGGCGAGTTGATCAAGTGATCGTCAAACCAACCGCCCAGTCCTTCCCGGAACCACTCACGCACCGGCGCCCCAAAGCCTCGCTTCCGCTCGTACAACAAATCATGCGGCAGGATCTCTTCGAGCGCGCGTTTGAGTATATGCTTCCCACTCGCACCTTCGACCTTCAACGCCCGCGGGAGGGAGAGCGCATACTCAACCAGATGATGATCGAGAAACGGCACACGCGCCTCGACGCTCGTCGCCATCGTGATCTTGTCCACACGCATCAGCAGCAACTCCGGCAACCGGAGTTTCAGTTCGAGATAAGTCATGCGCGCCAGAAAATCAGCGCCCGGACGCTCGTGCTCGATGTGCTTGAGATACGACTCGACAACGCGCAACGACGAAAGCCCGTTCAAACGTTCTCGCACCTGCTTCGAAAGCACGCGCGGCTTGAACGTCTCGTCGTAAACCACCACGCCGCCCCAGAACAACGGCTCGTCCGCGCCGAGCCTGCGAATCAACTCAATCGCCGCGCGTTTTCTTCCCGTAGCCTCCAGCGCGGGCCGCGAAAGGTTCGAAATCGCGCGGCGCAAAGATCGCGGCAACACTTCCGCGTGTCGCCAGAAGTTTTCATAGATGCGCAGGTGGCGTACGTAGTTTTCGTAACCACTGAAGATCTCATCGGAACCTTCGCCAACCTGGACCACGATCGTTCCCGAATCACGCGCGAGTTTGGAAACGTAATACAGCGGCACGCAAACCGGATCCGCGATCGGCTCATCCTGGTGAAACACCATGCTCGGTAGAAAATCGTGCATCTCCTTTTCAGAGATGATGACTTCGTGATGGTTGGTCCCAAACTGCTTCGAGATCCGGCGCGCCGGTTCGAGCTCGTTTAAATACTCAGCATCCTTGAAGCCGACGGTGAAAGTCTCGACCGGCCGCGACATCTGTTCCGACATGAGCGCAACATTCGCCGACGAATCGACGCCGCCGGACAGAAACACTCCAAACGGAACGTCAGACATCATTCGCTTCCGGATCGAATCGCGCAGCAAACGCAGGATCTCCGCGCGTTGCTCCGGCTCGTGGCCCACCACAGTTTCATTCGGGGGCAGCGCGTCCCAGTAACGCTGCATGTTCACGGAGCCGTCGCGCTTCACGATCAGGATGTGACCGGCGGGCAGTTTGTGAATGTGGCGGAAGAGTGTGGTGGGCGCGGGCGTCGTGAGAAAAGTCAGATAGTGGTAGAGCGCTTGCTCGTCGATGTCGGGCGTCACTGCCGGGTGTTGCAGGATTGCTTTGATCTCAGAAGCAAAAATGAAGCGGCCGTCTTTGTGATAGAAGTAGAGCGGCTTGACGCCGAGGCGATCGCGCACGAGCACGAGTCGTTCCAGATTCTCGTCCCAAAGGGCGATAGCGTAATCCCCTTCGATGTCGTGAATAAATTCAAGGCCGCGCTCTTCGTATAGGTGCAGGATCGTTTCGGAGTCGGTGCGCGAGGCGTACTTGTGTCCACGCTGCTCGAGATCGGCGCGCAGCGTTGCGTGGTTGTAGATCTCGCCGTTGAAGACAAGCCACGTGCTCTGGGCGCAGCCGTGCATTGGCTGATGACCGGCGGCGGAGAGGTCGATGATTGAGAGCCGGCGAAAACCAAAACCGCCGCGCTGGTTGTCAAAGATGAGACCGCCGGCGTCGTCGGGCCCGCGATGGGTCATTTCGTCGCGCATGCGTGCGAGCAGCGACGGCTCGACTGAGCCTTCGCTTGCGCCATATTCCCAAACTCCGCAGATACCACACATATAATGTAAATACCCGAAATTCAGAGTTCAGCCTTTAGGCTGCTGCTTCAGACTGCAAGCTAAAGCTTGAACTCTGAACTGATTTTCCAAACAAGCTTGCCGGGTCGGCCTGAAATACGCCAGCACCCACTGATTGATCCGCGGATTTGGCCGTAATCGTGCGATGTTGCCTGGGGTTCCAGGACCGGCTCGACCTCGGTGGATAGAGCGCGGATGACGAGCGTTTTATCCGCGGCGCGTGCTTCGATTGAAGCACCGCTAACGGTGATTTCGAGATCCGGGGCGAAGTGAAAGCGAATTTCGTAGAGATGAGCGCCTTCAGTAAAAAATTCATCTTCGATCAACCACGAGCCTTCGCGCCTGTTGAATTCAACTGAACGACGATGCGTCACGGGAGATGGCAATCGCGTGTAGCCATAATGTTCGGCAACCACCTTCTCGAAGCGTCCACCGGCATCCCAGGCGAGCACGCGAGGCTTTGCTTCGTTACCGATCACAAAAGGCGTGTCGCGATTCGTCGTGTTCTGCTCTTCACCGTCGATCTGCACGGTTGAATGATACGCAGTCGAACGAAACTTGTGTCGCTCATCGAGATCCGCGGAGTAAACGTAAGTTCCCGGATCGACGATGAACACCGTACCGTGCGCAGAAACTTCAATACTCAACGCATCATTATGCCCGTGAGAGCCACGCCCGTTTATTCCCGCATCGCTTGCGTTGAAGCAAAGATAAAGATCGTCCCTGCGCATGATGTAGATGCCTGCGTGTGGGAACGCACTCGAAGATTCACACTCGCGCTCCAATTCCGGATCGTTGAAAACACGCGCGCCGATCGTGAGCAGATATCTGTGATCATCCGCGCGACGCCGCAGAACGGGCAACACTTGCCCGCTATCCGTGTCGCCAATCAACGGCGCAAAACCGTCGGGTCGCAAATACGACCGGATGTACATGAGCATCTGATGTAGCTTGGTCCAATACTTCTGATCGATCTCGACGCCGTTCTCACCACACAACATGAACGAATAAAGAAACAACTCCGTAACAAACCGGTGGTAGCCGGTTGAAGACTCGAAATCTGCGCCATCCGGAAGAACCTGCTTGCCCATCTCGCGTAACAGTTCGCGCAAACCGACATCACGCCACCTCTTTGCATCGCGCAACTCGGGAAGCATTAGTCCGAGCCAGAGCAGTCCGGCAACGTCCGAAAGATAGTGATTGCTTGTAGCAAGATATGAAAACTCGAGATTGCGTTCGATGTAGCTGCCGTGCTGCTGAAACAGTTGCAGCAGAAACGGGCGATCGAAGTGTGGCGAGTGACGGAAGGCATCAAACGCCGCGAGGAGGTTCATGGCGCGTAACGCGACTTCCATCGCGCAAGTCCAGTTTGGACCACGACCATACGGGTTCTGTTCAGCCCAGCTTCGAAGCTGCCCCAAAACCTCGACGCTATAACGCTCATCCTTCGTCAATGCATAAGCACGCGCAAGCGTTACAAAGTGGCCCAGCCGGTTAACTTCCCAGACCACGCGCACATCCGACCCATCACCCCGCATCAATTTCAGATCCCGGTGATACTCGAGCGGCCAGTCATAGTTCGAAAGCGGATCGCGCCTCCACTGAATTTCCTCCCCTAAAAGAATCCGCTCCGCCGCCTCAATCACTTCCCGCGAATCAAAAAAATCGAAATCAAAGAACCTGCCATCCGCTTCTATCCGCGTCATCCGCGGCTCAAATAACACGTTTCTCTCAACGAGCGATCGTTCCTTCCGATCCCGCATCACAACACGCATCCGCCGGATCACTTCAAGAGCAACCGTCGTCAGCTTTACATCTCCACGAACTGCGCGTTTGATTTTCTTCAGAACTGCCATCAGGCTTGCGAGTGGAATTGTTCGAGCGCATCGAGTATGCGCTCCGACGTGCGGCCGTCCCAAAGTGGCGGCTGGTTCACCGTCTTCTTTGCGGAACCATTCAATGCGGCATTCGCTGCGGCGATGATCCTCGTCGTGTCAGTGCCGACGACGACATTCGTTCCCATCTCCACGGTGATCGGTCGCTCAGTATTCTCGCGCAGCGTGAGACAGGGAATGCCGAGCGCGGTCGTCTCTTCCTGAATACCGCCCGAGTCAGTCAATACCAGCCGCGCATTGCTGGAGAGATTCAAAAATTCCAGGTAACCCAACGGTTCGATCCTGCGAAGATTTTTTATCAAATCAACTCGATCCGCGAGCCCAAGCTCCGCGATCGTTTTTCTCGTTCTTGGATGTACGGGAAAAACGATCGGCAACTTCGCCGAGATCGCTTCGAGCGCCGAGAGTATTCGTTCAAACGACTCGCGCAGATCGACATTCGATGGCCGGTGAAGCGTGAGCAAAGCGTAATCGACGCCCGCCAACCCGAGCTTCTCTCGCGTCCCCAGCGCCCGTGCTGTTTCGAGGTTTTTCTGTAGCGAGTCGATCATCACATTGCCGACGAAACGAATTCGCTCGCGCGGAATGCCTTCGGCGATGAGGTTTTCGTCAGCATCGGGCGAAGGCGTAAACAGCAGATCCGCGATTTGATCCGTGAGCAACCGGTTGATCTCTTCGGGCATGGTCCGATCGCGACTACGCAATCCAGCCTCGACGTGCGCCACCTTCACGCCGAGCTTTACACAAACCAGGGCGCACGCGATCGTTGAGTTGACGTCGCCGACAACCAGCACCCAATCAGGTTTTTCGCGAAGCACGACGGGCTCGAAACGTTCCATCACCGCCGCAGTCTGCGCCGCATGTGAACCGGAGCCAACGCCGAGATGAGTGTCTGGTTGTGGGAGGTCGAGGTCGTGAAAGAACGAGTCAGACATTGCCGCGTCGTAATGTTGACCGGTATGGACCACGAGCGGCAGAAACTTCGCCGGGCGTCTCTTCATCGCGGCCACTATCGGCGCCACCTTCATGAAGTTGGGCCGCGCCCCGACGACGTTTATAACTTTGAGCATGTTTTGGCCACAGATTTTCGCGGATGATCGCCGATCAAACCTATAAACGGATAACTCGCGCGCGGCTCTCGCGTCTCACCTCACCATTCAACGCGTTGCGCGTATCGACGATCAACGACGCGCCACCGCACACGCGCTTGTAATCGATTTCGCTGTGGTCCGTGACGATGATGACGCAGTCGGCAGCTTGCAGTTCTTCATTCGTCAGCGACACAGATTTCAGCGGCTCCGCGGCAGCGTCAGTGTGCGCGTCGTCGAAACGAATTTCCGGTACAAACGGATCGTAATACTTGACGTTCGCCCCCTTCGCGCGAAGCCGATCGATGATCGACAAGGCAGGACTCTCGCGCACGTCGCCCACGTCTTTCTTGTAAGCGACGCCAAGCAGCAGCACGTTTGAGCCCTTCATGGGTTTGCCGTCGTCGTTGAGACCGTCCGACACGAGCTGGACCACGTGCTCGGGCATGCGCGAATTGACTTCCTCCGCGAGACTGATGAAACGCGAATCGAAACCGTGTTGCCGCGCCTTCCACGACAGGTAATGCGGATCGAGCGGAATGCAATGGCCGCCGATTCCCGGACCCGGATAGAAAGGCATAAACCCGAACGGCTTCGTCGCAGCAGCGCGAATCACTTCCCACGTGTCGATGTTGAGCGCGTAACAAAGCCGCGCCATCTCGTTGGCCATGCCGATGTTGACCGCGCGAAAAGTGTTCTCCAGCAGCTTCGCCGCTTCCGCTACGCGCGCGGAGCTCACGGCGTGAACGTCGTTTACGATCTGCGAATAAAGATGCGCGGCGACGGCGGTTGAATCAGGTGTCACACCGCCGACGACTTTCGGAATGTTATGAGTCAGAAACTTCGGATTGCCGGGGTCAACGCGCTCCGGCGAGAACGCGAGCAAAAAATCTTCGTCGAGCTTCAGTCCTTTTTCCTCGAATATCGGAAGCAGAACCTCGTCCGTGGTCCCCGGATAGGTGGTCGACTCGAGAATAATCAAGTGGCCGCGACGCAGACGTTTTGTGATCTCTTCGGCGGCGGCCAGGATGTAAGAAACGTCAGGCTCCTTCGTTTTTCTGAGCGGCGTTGGAACGCAGATGATGATTGCATCACAGTCGTTGAGATGATCGAAATCGATGGTTGCGCGCAGCCGCTTCGCGTCGACCACTTCTTTCAGTTTTCGTGAAGGCACGTCGCCGATGTAAGAGCTGCCGGCGTTAATCTGTTTCGCCTTTGCTTCGTCGACTTCGAAACCCGTCGCGCGAAAGCCTTTCGAGGCAAATTCGACGAGCAAAGGCAGACCGACGTAGCCAAGACCGATGACGCCCACGTGGGCTTGTTTGTTTGTGATTGAACCGATGAGCTCGTTCTTCATAGGGTGATCCAAACTCGAAAGACTAGTGAGCGCGGGAAGCACTGTCAAGCCGTTCAGAGTTCAGCCTTTAGGCTGCTGCCTTGACCACAAGCTAAAGCTTGAACTCTGAACCTTTTTCCTTGACACGGGCGTCACCCGCCACTATACCCACTCGAACGAATGAACAAAGAAGCTCCCCCGAAACTCGTCCGCGGTTTGAGCCTGCTCGACGCCACGATGATCGTCGTCGGGTCGATGATCGGTTCAGGCATCTTCATCGTGTCAGCAGAATCGTCACGACTCGTGGGCTCGCCCGGCTGGCTGATTGTCGCGTGGGCGCTCGCAGGCGTGCTCACGATCACGGGCGCGCTTTGCTGCGCGGAGCTGGCGGCGATGTGGCCGCGCGCGGGTGGCCAGTACGTGTTTCTCAGAGAAGCGTTTGGGCCATCAATCGGATTTCTGTTTGGCTGGGGCTTGTTTCTGATTATTCAGACCGGGACCATCGCCGCTGTCGCCGTCGCTTTTGCAAACTTCACTGGCGTACTAACTGACTGGGTTTCCGGCGACTGGTATCTCATCCAGCCGCTCGTCGTTATCAAGCCTTTCAAGATCAATCAACTCTCATTCAACGGTTACGCGCTGAGTTTATCGAGCCAGCAGCTCCTCGCCGTGGTGATGATCCTGTTTCTAACGTTCATCAACACTCGCGGACTGACCACCGGCAAGATCATCCAAAACACATTCACGTTCACAAAAACCGCAGCCCTCCTCGGACTGATTCTGATCGGACTGTTTCTCGGCTGGAACCGTCAGAGCGCGGCGTACACTTCGTCGTGGTGGGCGTCGTGGGAAAACGGCTGGCAACCTTCGGCGTCGCAGGTCTGGTTTGATCCTTCGAGCCAGGGATTGCTTGTGCTGGCGTTGCTGATGTTGCTCGGCCGCGCGATGGTTGGGCCACTCTTCGCGCAATCCGCATGGAACAACGTCACGTTCACTGCGGGCGAGGTCCGAGATCCAGCTAAAAACCTGCCACGCGCCTTGCTGCTGGGATGCGGGATTGTCGTCACGCTTTACCTGCTCGCCAATCTTGCTTACGTGGTGACGTTGCCGCTCGAGCAGATACAACGCGCGCCGCAGAATCGAGTCGCGACGGCCCTGATGCAGGCTGTGCTTGGACCAATCGGCACGGTCATCATGGCGATCGCGATCATGATCTCGACGTTTGGTTGTAACAACGGGCTGATACTCGCGGGCGCGCGTGTTTATTACGCGATGGCGAGAGATGGATTGTTCTTCAAACGCGTCGACACCGTTAACAGGCATCATGTGCCGGCTGTGGCATTGATTGCGCAGGGCGTGTGGGCGTCGTTTCTCGTGCTGCCGCGAACGGTGACGGTCAACCAGCAAGCGGGCACCTATACGTTCGGAAACGTTTACACGCAGTTGCTCGAATACATCGTTTCGGCGGATCTGGTTTTTTATGTGTTGATGGTGGGCGCGGTAATCGTGATGCGTCGCAAAGCGCCTGAGATTGAGAGGCCGTATCGAACGTTTGGGTATCCGTGGGTGCCGCTGATCTATATCGTCATCGCCGGGCTCTTCATCATCGACCTCGCGATCCTTGCGCCGTCAACGTCTGGGATCGGGTATTTGCTCGTCTTCACCGGCATTCCGATCTACTTTTTATGGCGCCGCGGATTTAGGCGGATTGACGCAGATGACGTCACTTGATCCACTCTGTGGCAATCTCAGTCTCGACTTTCACCGGTACAGTCTTCAAATATTCCTGCCCGGCGGCGACCATCACATTCTCAACCTTAGCCGCGATCATTTCCGCGTCATCCGCGTCCGCTTCGACGACGATTTCATCATGTATGATGTTCACCACCGCCGCATTCGTATCTTTCAGTTCGTCTTTCAGCAGCTTGAGCGCGCGTTTGAGAATGTCAGCACTCGTCCCCTGGATCGGCGTGTTCTTGCCGTTGCGCTGCGTCATCGAGATCTGTTGCCGATCGTTCTCGTCGTAACGAAAACGCACGAGACGCCCTGAACCTGTCCGCGCCTGGCGATCGCTCACCGCGCGGTTCGCAGCTTCACGCAGGTAAGCATCGAGTTGCCGGTAGGTTCCAAAGTAGCGGCGCAAAACGCTTTCGGCGTCAGGCACACTCAAGCCTGTCATCATCGCAAAACGTGACGCGCCGATGCCGTAAACAACGCCGAAATTCAGTCGCTTTGCAAAGTCGCGCTGCTCCTTCGTCACCTGGTCCACTGATACGTTGAAAACTTCCGACGCCGTCACACGATGCAGATCCGCCCCCGAAATAAACGCGTTCGTGAAAGCCTGGTCCCCTGAAAACTCCGCGAGTATCCGCAACTCAATCTGCGAATAATCCGCGATGATCAACTTTCGCTCTTCAGGATAACCACTGAAACAACGCCGGTACTCGACCGCATGCGGCACCTGTTGAATGTTGGGATTCGTACAGGCAAAACGGCCGGTGGGCGCTCCGATTTGCCGGAAATCAGCGTGCAAACGTTTCGTTACGGGATTGATCATCCCGATCATGTTTTCGCCGTAACTCGTGAGGGCTTTTTGCACGGTGCGGTATTCCAGCAACGTCGCGATGATCGGATACTGCGCCGCGAGCGGCTGCAGTTTCCAGTTGCGCGTTGACTCCGGCAGGGTGATGCCGAGACGGGTAAGTGCTTTCGTCAACTGCTGCTGCGAATCGAGGTTGATGTCTTCTCGTTGTGGTCCACCAAAAAGCGAACCCTGCGACGACTCCACCGCCAGCACACTCTGCAACTGTTCGGCGAGTTCGGCCCGTCGCTTTTCAACAATTCCCAACTGCTCGAGCCAGCGATCCTTGTGCATGTAGAAACCCGCAAGCTCGATATCGACCACCGGCATCACGCATTCGAATTCGAGCTGCGCACACTTGATCAACGACTCGGATTTCAAACGCTCGATCAACTTTTCTCTTAGCGGCAACAGGACCGCAGCATCGCGCGCGGCATATTCCAACTGCGCTTCCGACAACTCGAAGTTCCAGTTGCTCAGACGTTCCGACTTGTCGACCGCTTCGTTTAAGTAACGAGTCGCAACCGTCTCGAGTCCGTGTCGTTCTTCGATGTCTCCCGCGCCGACAAGTTGGCTTGCAAGCAACGTATCAAACAGTCCGCCAAGATCGACGCCGAGATTGTGCTTGATGAACTTCGCATCAAACTTCGCGTTGTGTGCGATCTTGATCGGCCGTGGCGCTTCGAGTAGCCGGCGCAAGGGCGCTGTCGCTTCACTCTTCGCCGCATTTCCGTTTGCGAAGTGATCGAAGTCGACGATGTAAACGCGATCC
>DASUPZ010000346.1:0-2555 GCA_036280855.1 Pyrinomonadaceae bacterium
CGATTTCGCCGTTCTTTGCACTTCGGCCAGCGACTCGCCACCACGTTCTGAAAACATCAGACATAGCTCATCGTCTTTGGTGCCCGCTAAAACCGACTCGAACGACGCCGGGAAACTGACTTCCGGCACGAACGCTCTGCCTGATTGCTTCGCCGCTTCCAACGCGATCCGCTGCCATCGCGCAACACGCTTCGAAGCGTCAGATTCGTCGCGCAGGTGAATGTCTGCATAACGAGTAATGAGAGGCACGATCCGCGTCACGCCAAGCTCAGTCGCTTTCTGGACTACCAGGTCAAACTTTTCGCCTTTTAAAAGCGCAACGCACAACTCCAGCCGCAGCGGTGATTCAGGCTTCGCAGGCTCGACTTCCGACTCGACGCGAAGCTCCGCGGAGTCGCGCTTCGCGTTCACAACCGAGCAACGAAACTCACCCCCAACGCCGTTGAAAACGTAAACCTCATCGCCGCTTTTCAACCGCAACACGTCGCGCAAATGACGCGCTTCGTCCGCGCCGAGCGTTACCGTCTGGTTCTCCGGATTGAAAGCGCTCACCGGCGCATAAAATCTTCGACGAGTCATTTGCCTAAACGATCCCTACACAATCCCTACACAATTAACGCAACCCATTCACCATCCTGCTCTATCTCGACCTCGGTGATCCCACAATCACGAAGAGCCGCCTGGACCATGTCGACCTGCGTCTCGAGTATTCCTGAAAGTATCAACTTGCCGCACGTCAAACTCACGAGCGTTCGTGCGATGCCAACGATCACATCAGCAGTCAAATTGGCGCAGACAAGATCCGCGGACGCCGTCGCTTCATCGATCGAACCTACCCAAAAATTGATCTGATCCGCGACGTTGTTTACCCGCGCATTCTCGCGCGCAATCTCTATCGCATCCGCGTCCGTATCGCAGGCTTCGGTCCGCGCTCCCAGCTTTGCCGCTGCGATGGCGAGAATCCCTGTGCCCGTTCCGACATCAAGAAAACTGCCGCCCGCAAGATATTTTTGAATGGCGTTGAGACAGAGACGAGTGGTTTCGTGAGTTCCGGTGCCGAAGGCCATCCCCGGCTCGATCCGGATGATTAGACGATCGTGTGCATCTGCGATGTCAGTCCAGGGCGGGGCGATGATGAAACGTCCGACTTCAACCGGTTGCCAGTTTTGCTTCCACTCGGCGAGCCAATCGCGTTCGGCAACCTCGCGCACGTTCATGTCGCGCACTGACGACGACGGAAGTTCGTAAATCTGCAACGCCTCAAACAGCTCGTTACGAACTCGTTCGCGGTTCGGAGGATCGGCAAAGTATCCGCTGATCCGTGTGGCAGCATCTTCTTCGACAGTCTCGGTTCCCAGCGCGCCGGCTTCCATCAACGCGTATTCGACCGCCTCGCGCGCCTGTGGTTCGAGATCGACGTCAAGCGCGTACCATCCGCGCCGCTTTTCTTCTGCGCTGCTCAACTTAGTCCATACTCGTCCAGCAGTTGATTCCGGTTGCGCCAGTCTTCTTCGACTTTCACAAACAGTTCGAGGTGAATGCGATGGCCCACCAGGTTCTCGATCTCTTTGCGTGCCCGCGTTCCGATCTCTTTCAAACGACTCGCGCCGCGGCCGATGACGATCTTCTTTTGTGAGGATCGTTCGACCACGATCGTGCAGTAGATCCTTGAAAAGTCTTCACGAACTTCTTCAAAACGTTCCGTCACCACAGCCGTGACGTATGGAATCTCGTCGCCGGTGACGTGCAAAATCTGCTCGCGCACGATCTCCGCCGCCAGCACGCGAACGGTTTGGTCCGTCAGTTCATCTTCAGAAAAGATCGGCTCGCCCTCGGGCAGGTGCTTCAATGCCGTGTCGATCAACACGTCAGTCATTTCGTTTTTGAGTGCTGAAATTGGAATGATCTCGCGCCACTCGTGCTCGTTTCGATACCAGTCGATCAACGGCAGGAGCGCGGATTTGTCTTCGAGTTTGTCGATCTTGTTGAGCAGCAGGAGCGCTGGCTTTTCCGAACGCTTTACGAGGTCGAGCACGAAGCGATCACCATTGCCGGTTGAAACGGCAGCATCGCGAATCAGGCAGACGAGATCGACGCCGAGGAGTGCGTCCTGCACTGCGGCCATCATGCGGCGGTTGAGTTCGTAGCCGGGTTGATGAACGCCGGGCGTATCGACAAGGACCACCTGACCTTCGGGTTTTGTGATAACGCCCTGAATCCTGAAGCGCGTTGTTTGAGGCTTGTCAGAAACGGCAGCAATCTTCTGGCCCACCAGTCGATTCAGCAGTGTTGACTTGCCGGCGTTTGGGCGACCGATTAGGGCGACGTAACCACTGTGCGTTAGAGTTTCTGACATTTTCTGGGAACACGGATGACGCGGATTTTGGACCACGGATTTACGCGGAAAGTCCGCGCCGCCATTCTTCGCTCTGCTGATTTAAGTTGTCGAGAGTTTGCTGCAATTCGTCGCGTTTGGCCTGGAGCATGGCTTCGGTGGCGTCTGCGGGGACGTAAATCGGAGCCGCAACGTAGACGCGCGCACGCGTAAATGGTTT
>DASUPZ010000347.1:0-8589 GCA_036280855.1 Pyrinomonadaceae bacterium
TTCCGCAGTGGGACCAAAGCGGCGACAAGTCGCCGCACTCCAAGGAGGTTAAGGACTCGTCTTGAACTGCGCTACGTCGATCTGGTGCTTCTGAATCAATTGCCAAAACGCGCGGCGGTTCTTCTTCGCCACCTGCGCGGCCCGCGTGATGTTTCCCTTGCACGCTGACAGCAGCCCGTGAAGGTAATCACGTTCAAACCTCGCAATCTCTTTCGCCTTCGCTTCCTGCCACGACTGCTGAACACCACCGCTTCGTCCCGCGGGCGAGATCACCAGATCACGCGTCTCGAGTATCAAACTTTCACACAAGACGATCGCGCGCTCGATTACGTGTTCCAGTTCGCGCACGTTCCCCGGCCAGTGATGGGTCATCAGCAACTGCATCGCTTCCTGCGAAAAGTCTGTTACGTCCTTGTCCAGCTCACTCGAATAACGCGTCAGAAAATGGCGTGCAAGTAACGGAATGTCCTCACGCCGCTCACGCAGCGGAGGGAGAATCAGCGAGATGATGTTCAGACGGTAGTAAAGATCCTGCCGCACTTTACCCTGCGCGACAGCTTCTTCAAGATTGAGATTACTCGCGGCGACGATACGCACGTCCGCACGACGGATCTTTGACGATCCAAGCGGCCGGTACTCCTTCTCCTGCAAAAATCGCAGCAACTTCACTTGTGCAAAAACCGGAAGACAGTCGATCTCGTCCAGAAAGAGCGTGCCGCCGTTTGCTTCTTCAATCAGCCCGGCCTGCAAAGTCGCGGCACTCGTGTATGCGCCTCGCTCGTGGCCGAAGAGTTCGTTTTCGACGAGCTCCGTCGGGATCGCACCGCAGTTGACCGGAACGAATGGTCTACCAGCACGCGGACTTCCGTAGTGAATCGCTCGTGCGTAAAGCTCCTTGCCCGTTCCAGTTTCACCAGCGATCAAAACATTCGCGTCACATTTCGCGATCATCGGGATCCGTCGCAACTGGTCCAGAAACACCGGACTCTGCCCAATCACTTGCCTGAAACCGGGATGGGTGGGATTGATCTGCGCGGCCTTCACGTCGTTTGCGCCCGGCTTGACCCATTTCCACGCGCGCGGCAATACATCCGGCGCTCGTAAAGGTAAAGTGACGAAGTCAACTGCGCCTGCCGATAACAGCTCGACGATCTGGTCCGGCTCACAACTCTCCAGAACCACGATGATGGGAATATTCGACGCCGCCTGACGCACGGATTGCAGCACTTTCGTCGTTTCGCGCAAATCCGGAATCACGGTAAACACAACATCCGGATTAAGGCGTTGCACTGCTTTAACGAGCTCGCGATCCGAAGCCGGGGGGTAAGGCTCGTCTACAGGAAACACTTCGACCCTGAAACGGTGCTCCAGAACTTCTTTTAGTTCACTCGTCGCAGTGCCCAGCAAAAGTGCTCGTTCACAGGGAGAGAATTGTCGTGACATACAACAGTTATGCGTTTAACGGTTGATTATGTTTTGCTCGTGCAGTTCGGCTAGCGGGGTCGCGAGGTCAACACGAGAATTTCTCAGGACAGATTCAAAGGTTAGTAGTGCATAGGGCGGCAAACGATAGTCCTGAGGATCTTATAAGTCAACAACTTAATGTTGACGCAAACAATACGTGAACTTTTCGCAACGTATTTACCTCGGCAGGTAAGGAATAAGACTTGTAATCGAACGCCGCTGGCATTAATCTATGTGCGAATCCGCAAACCTCTTCCCGGTATTTTTCATCTTTAAGTCCGGATCTCCCCCTCTGTCATGTCATGCTGCGTGCGAAGTACAACATAAACGGTCACCCGTCTTTGAAGGGAGCTACGAAAATGAGAGTATTCTGCCCGGAACACAAGAGAGGATTCTTCGCTCCTCGGCAAAGCCCCATCAAGTGTGAGAACCGGGGCCACCTGCTCGGTGAAATCGACTTCGAAGGCCAGGGCAAGTCGCCAGTGGAACTCCAGTGGCAGTACTGCTGCAACTGCGAACACTTCTGCCCCGTCGATTTCGACCAGTTCGGGTTGCAGCGTTGTCCTGTGTGCACGCGCAGAAGCTCGCTCCTTTATTTATGCGATGGCTGCCACGTCATCAGCTTTGAATCAACCACGCCGCTCCAGACGAAAAACTTTACTCTCACAGCCGAAGGTGCACCGCAACCCTCGTGTCCAGGCTGTTTGAGACCGGCATCAGCGGACCTGCACGAGCATACCTGTGACGAACTGAACATTTCGTTCATCACCGGGCTCAGCACCTGTCCCGCTTGCGCAGAACGGCTGGACATCGCGCCGGGGTTCCCTTCGCTCGTCGCGCCGTACCTGAAGAGGATCAGATCGGCTAACAAAGTAAACGTCACTTTCGATTACGAGACGGGAATGTTTGTTCCGGTCGAGGATGGTGAGTTTGTCGTGGTAACGCACGCCGACGACGCGATCGTGTTGCCGCGCGCGCCCCGCTTCACCAACAAACGAGATTTCTACGAGTTCTACCAGGACTACTATCACTGCCCGAATCCGGACGCTGGTGAAGTGCAGATCGTTCAACCTGCGTCAGTGGCGCATGCTGAGAATGGTTGGACGCTCGAATCGCCGGGTGTGCTGGAAGTGATTCGTGAACAGCCAAAGAAGCAAACTGTCGCTCCGGTGATCCAGCCGCCGGCGGCTCCGATCATTCAACCGCCGGTTGTGCAGCGTGAAGAGGTTGCACCGCGAGTTGTGAAAGAGCCTGTGAAAGAACCCGTGAAAGAGATCCCAAGAGAGACAGCGCAACCCGAAGGACGTGCGTGTCCTGATTGCGGCTCTTTGATCGAAGCGAAATACTCGTTTTGCTGGAAATGCGGCGCCGCGCTTGGTGGTGAGCAAAAATCGTCAGGTTCGAATACTCGCAGACCCGGAACGTTGATCTCTTCGGGACCAATGGATCTCGACGAAGATGACGAACTCACGATGCACCATGAATCACAGCCGCTACGTTCGAGCATGCTTCCATGGACCACGACGAACAGGACCGAACATCCATCATCAAGCAGAGGCTCGGTGCTGAAGCTGATCTCGATTGGCGCGGTTGCGCTCGCGCTTGTCGGGCTCGGTGCCTTTGGGCTAATGCGTTCCGACACACCGGCCGCGTCGACCACGGCGGTTCAACCGGCGGCTGAAACTACCCAGCCGGCCGCTGAAACCAGCCAGCAAGCTCCACCATCAACGGCAATCACGACAGAAGTCTCGCGTTCCGCGCCGGCTGAGACGACTACTCAGCAAACGCCTGCCGTTTCACCGGACGATGAATTAAAGAAGCTTCGTGAGCGACGCATGGCTGCCGCGGCTTCCGAGCGGCCGCGAATCATTCAGGCGATCACGAAGATCGAGAAGCAGTATCCGCGTGATTACCGCTTTCCGTACGAGCGGGCGAAGCTGGCGGTGAAGAGCGCGCTCGCGAGTTCGCGTTCGGAGGCTTTCAAGGCGCTAAACACAGCCGCGGAGAAAGCCATAACAACGGGCAAAGCGGGTGAGATGTTGAGCGGTTTGGAAAACGACAAGAGTGGTGACTTCAGCCGCATCTCGCAGGGCCGTGAGGAATGGTCGCGCCTGGTCGCCGCGCTGAAACGCAAAGACACAAGTCTTCTGAACGATTAGTGACCACGGATGAACACGGATCAATCCGCGGATTTAATCCGTGTTATCCGTGGCCCGCTCTTATTTCAGTGGCCCTTCTCGTCCACAGAACTGCGGTCCACCAGCTTCGAAAACCGGCTCGTCTTGCCGTCTTTCGTTTTCTCCTGGTAGATGAACGCCAGGTTGTTCTCGTCAAACCCGGTAAAGAACTCGTCCCAGCTAATCGCTTCCAACGAGTCGCTGCCCGAGAACCCCGGATAGTCGATCCTCAGCAAACCCGGACTATTCTTGCTTTCCGTGTCTTTTACCCGCGCCGGGTGGCCACCTCTTTCCTCAACCCACTGACGAATCTCGTCATGGTCCGTAGTACTTTTTGTTTCAGATGATTCCGAAGCCATAAGTTCTCTCCTCCTTGATTTACTAAACAAACTTCTAACGGCGGAAGATCTCGAAAACTGATCCTGTGTCGATCGAGACCACGAACAGGTTTCCGTTTGGACTATTCTGAATATCAGTAACCGTGCCGAAGTTTCTCCCGATCAGAAGACTCTCACTTTCAGTCAGATCAAACTTGCAGAGATTATCGGCCACGCGATCTTCCAAACGCGGATCATCCACGCCGATCTTGCGCCTGTTGCCCGTTAAGTTGAAATGGAACAAGTGTCCACCCTGGAGAATCGATCTGGCGCCGCCCACAAACAGATCGCCCTCGTACTGTGGTCCAAGTCCGCGGCCTCTCACAAAACCGATCGCTCCCGGAGCGAGTTCAAACTTCCAGCTAAACTCCGGTGCGCTGTAATGAGAACCGGGCAACACAAACAATCTCGCGAGCGCTTCGCCCGGAGAGTCAGCAATCAACGTCGGCGGCCAGCGGAGTTGCTGCAAACCGAAATACGGAGTGTTGAGACACGGATCGAGTTCCGGGCTCGTTTCGATTGCTTTGTACTGGGCCAGGCGTTCCGGCGGTCCCATGATCTGCACCCAACCGGAATTGAAACCCGGCTCGGCAAGATTCAGTTCGGAGAAACTGTCGTCGCCGTTCTCTTCCTCCCACAGGTTTCCCGAGATCGGATCGAAGTCCATGCCAAAGCTGTTGCGCAAACCATAGGCAAAGATTTTTTGAATGTTTCTGCCGGCTTCACTATTCATCGCAGCGCCGGCGCTGAAGAACGGATTGTCAGTGGGCGTCGTGCCGTCGGGATTCAGACGCAGGATCACGCCTGCGAGATGAGCGTCGTCAGGTTCAGGACCGCCAAACTGATCGTCCGGCTGCGGTGGTCCGGGGCAGTTGGCTGTTGGACCACACGGAAGATTCTGGAGTTGTCCGCGCCTGCCGTTGTCGCCAAAGAGAATGTAGAGCTTGCCGTCGGGACCAAACCGCAGCACGCCGCCGTCGTGATTACCGCGCGGAGGCTGCGCTTCGTCGCCCTGGTTTGGCGGAATTGGCGCGCCGTCGTTCTGAAACGCGCGCAGCATGATGAGATTGTGATCGAAAGTCAGACTCGAACCATTCCAAACAAAACGATCGACTCGATTTCCAAGCAGCGGCACCTGGAGTATTTCGTCCGTGTCGGCTGCAAACATGTTCGAATCAAGACAGCGAGTTTCGTCGGGGAAAAACGGATCGGCAGGCAATGCCGTGCTGCGACAGGTCCAGAAAAGATAAACGCCCGGGTTTGACGGAAAACCCGGATGCAGAGCGATGCCAAGTAGTCCGCGCTCGGAAGCAAAGTTAACGCCCAGGTCCAACACTGTGCCCTGGACCGCGCCGTTAACGACGCGTTTCACTTCGCCCGTGTTCTTTTCCAACACCAGAAAGTCGTTGGCGCCGAGAAATGCCATGCTGATCGGTGTAATTAGGTCGGTCACGGTCGTGCGCACCGCGAGATTCGGAACAAGCATCTCAGGGCCCGACGACTGTGCCTCAACGCTGGTGCGTCGTTCGACGAGACTGATAACGGCGACGACGAGCAACAACGCGACGAGCAGTACAAACGAAACTCTCTTCATTTTCCCTCCTCGAAGGTACAGTGAGACTGCTGAGGGGCATTTTTGAGGGGAACGGTCTGGGAAGACACTGCGAACGGAACTCCGTATAGTTTAGAATCTCTGTCCGTTCTTTGTTGAATAGTTGTAGAGAAGATCTAACTTATTGAAACATGATCACAAAAATTGCGAGATTGATCTTGCTGTGTCTAATCGGTTCAACACTGACTTCGGCCCAGCAAGTGGTCCGTATTACCGACCCCACAGCCGTCAACCCGGCTGAAGTTTCCATTGCGATTAATCCATCCAATCCCGACAACATCATCGCCGGTGCTCTGCAGATCGGGCAGCCGCCGGGACCACGCGCATCGAGTTACAACTACGTGACGTTTGACGGCGGCAAGACGTGGAAAACTGTGCCGACGCCGAACCCGTCCAAACTGGTCCAGGGTGACGACATCGTCGTATTCAGCAGCGACGGCATCGCTTATCACGTTCATCTTTCGTTTGACGGAATTCGCCAGGCGCGGCCGGCGCGCGCCGAAAATGGAATGATCGTCAACGTGTCGAAGGATGGAGGTAACACGTGGTCCAACGGCACCGCCGCCGTCAATCACGTCAACACCGTCACGCCGTTTGAAGATAAACCGGGAATGGTGGTGGATAATGCGCCCGCGTCGCGGTCAAAAGGCAATCTGTACCTCGCATGGACGCGATTCGACGTTTACGGCAGCTCGAATCCCGAGCATCGCACCCACATCTACTTCACGCGCTCGACCGATCAGGGCCAGACGTTTTCCATGCCCTTCCGAATTTCAGATACCTCGGGCGACTGTCTCGATAGTGACAACACGGTCGAAGGCGCAGTGCCCGCGGTTGGTCCAAAGGGTGAGGTTTACGTGGTGTGGGCAGGTCCGCTTGGGTTGGTGTTCGACAAGTCAGTCGATGGCGGCCTGACGTTTGGCAAAGACAAAGTGATCGGTGAGATGCCCGGCGGTTGGGACTTCGAGATCGAAGGTTTGACGCGCGCGAACGGAATGCCGGTGACGGGCGTCGATCTCAGCGTGGACCAAACAAGGGAACGCTTTACGTCAACTGGATCGATGCACGCAACGGCGATCTTGACGTGTTTTTGATGTCGTCAAAAGATGGTGGCACAACGTGGTCAGCGCCGCTGCGTGTGAACGACGACCCGTTGAAGAATGGCAAGGTGCAATTTTTCACGTGGATGGCAATCGATCCGGCGGACGGATCGATCAATATCATCTTCTACGATCGTCGCGACGGAAGCGGTACGCAACCCGGATTGACGATGGCGAGAAGCGTCGACGGCGGTCGTACGTTTGTAAATCACAAGATCGACTTACCGCAGTTCAGTGCGAGCAACAGGGTGTTCTTTGGTGACTATGGTGGGATTTCCGCGTACCAGGGCAGAGTGGTACCGGCCTTCATGCATTTCGATGAGGCAAACATTTTGCGAATTTCCGTGGCGCTGTTCCGGTTTAAGTTAGGGACGCAGGAAATCGTGAAGTGACTATGCGAGGCCATCGAGGCGTTTAAGCTCGATCGCTCGTTGTGCGAGCGCGCCACACGCGTTCACCAGGTTGCCGAGTTGCGCAAAGCGCGGATCGCGAGTGAGACCTTTCTGATAACGGAAGTAGATCTGTTGCACGATGACTGCGATCTTCAAGAGCCCGTAGGCGAAGTAGAAGACGGGATTGTCAATCTGGCGTCCGGTGCGTTTTGAGTAGTGGTCCAGGAGCTCGTTTCGCGTAAAACTGCCCGGCAAACTCGTTAACCCAAAACCGTAGCGCTGCCATTCTTCGGGATCGTTCTTCTCGACCCAGTAGCCAAGACTCGTTCCGAAATCCATCAACGGATCGCCGATGGTTGCCATCTCCCAATCGAGTACAGCTACGACTTCGGTGAGGTTGCCGGGCGAGAGTACGAGATTGTCGTACTTGTAGTCGTTATGAATCAGCGCACTGCGTTCCGAATCGGCGGGCAGATGCTGGAGCAACCACTCCGATAGTTGCTCGACTGCCGGAACATCGCCGGTGCGGGCGTTCTGGTATCTTCTGGTCCAACCTTCAACCTGGCGTTTCACGTAACCCTGCGGCGCGCCGAGATCGCCCAGGCCGGCTGATTCGTAATCAACTTCGTGTATCTCGGCAAGATTTTCTATGAATGTTTGCGAAAGGCCACGCATTATTTCGGGGGAGAGATGAATATCCTTTGGCGGCTTTGCGCGAAGGATGATGCCGTTCACGCGCTCCATCACGTAAAACGGCGCGCCGAGGATTGATTCATCGTCGCAGAAGAGTAGTGGGCGTGGAACCTTTTTGTAGACAGGATAAAGGTGCGAGAGGATGCGATACTCGCGGCCCATGTCGTGCGCGGTTTTGATTTTTGCGCCGATTGGCGGGCGACGCAGGACAAGCTCGCGATCGCCGGCTTTCAGGAGGTACGTGAGGTTCGAGAAGCCTGCTGGATACTGTTTGATGATTAAAGGTGGATTTAATTTTAGATATGCGAGGAGTCGGTCGTGCGGTAGTTCTTCGCCCGGTCGGACAGGATTAACAGGATTTTCATGATTTAGATCTGAATCCTGAAAATCTTGAGAATCCTGAAATCCTGTCATAGGTTTAACCCGTAATTCCGAAGCACGCTGCGCGCGACCACGGTCTTGTGCACTTCATCCGGTCCATCATAAATTCTCGCCGCACGTTCGTGCCGGTACCAGTAAGAAAGGAGCGTCGCATCAGTCAACCCGAGTGCGCCGTGCACCTGGATCGCGCGGTCCAGAACCTTTTGAAGTATCCCAGCAACAAAAAACTTGATGAGCGAAATATCTTCACGCACCGAACCTGCCCCCTGGCGATCGATGGCCGACGCCGTCTTCAACACAAGCAACCGCGCGGCACTGATCTCCGCACGACTCTCAGCGATCCACTCCTGCACATTCTGCCGGCTCCCCAGCAACACACCCGGCGACAACTCC
>DASUPZ010000348.1:0-7289 GCA_036280855.1 Pyrinomonadaceae bacterium
GCGAAGTAGGTCTTCAAAGTGATATCTCCTCATAGACAGGGCGTTTGACAGGATTTACAGAATTTTCCCGATTGACAGGATTCAGGTCATGAAAAATCGTGAGCATCGTGTTGAGACTTAGTTGCGTTGGATTTGCAGCAAGCGGGCGTTCCGGTGACCGCATCGCTTCCGATATGGCAGCGCTTACGCCTTCAACATCTCCGTGCCGCGTGAGAAAAAACTTGCCATGTTGTGACGCGATGTCGGTGATGTGACTGGCCGTGGGTCCGATGTATAAAACCGGCGCGCCGACCGACATGATGTTGTAGACCTTGCACGGATGGACGATGCCCACAAACTTGTCGCCCATGACCACGACGGGAAGATCAGCCGCGGATAAAGAATTGGAAAGCTCATTGAGGGGCTGATAAGGCAAACAGATCACATTGTTAAGTTGGTGACGTGAAACGAACTCGCGTACTTTGACTTGTTCACTACCACCGCCGATGAAAAAGAAGACGATCTCCGAATGAGCTTTCAAATCAACTGCGGATTGGAGCAAGGTGTCCAGCGGATGACAGGGACTATGATTCCCCGAGTACATCACAACAAACTTGTCAGCCACACCGTGCTTCGCGCGAAACGCTTCCCTTCCCGCTTCTGAGTAACTGACCACGTCGTGCGACCACGGCGGCACGATCGACACTCGCGTTGGATCAATTCCCTTTTCGATAACACGTTCCCTCATGAAACGGTCGAGGACGATCGTGCGGCTTGCTTGTCGAAGGCTGTAGTTCAGCATTCGTTGCAACACGCGCGTCGTTGCAGAGTTCTGCTCGAGCCAGCCCGCGGCGATCGCTTCGTCCGGGTTAAGGTCCATCACCCAGAAGCAGAAACTTCCCCCTTTGAGTTTTACGAAGAGTGCCGCGAGGAATGAGATCAGCGGCGGTGATGTGAGTGCGACGACGACGTCGAATCGCCGGAGCACAAGCAGCCGAAGCGAGCAGAGGAAAAGAAAACTTCCAAAGTTGATCGCGCGCCGCCAGCGACTGCTCTTGCCGAGGGATAATGATGGTATGCGAATGATCTCGATGCCGTTCCAACGTTCGCGCCGTTTGAAGCGCATGGACGGATCGTCGTAACCGCGATCGCTCGCGACGACTGTCACTTCATGGCCGCTGGATACAAGTGCGCTGGCGAGATCTGTGAGGTGTTGTGCCGTGGAAACCACATCGGGGTAGAAGCATTGATTGAGAAGCAGGACCTTCAACCGGCGCGTTTTCTGAAGTCCTCGACCGTCTTTTTCAAACCTTCACGTAAGCTGATCGTCGGGTTCCAACCCAAGGCCGACTGCGCCCTGGTGATGTCGGGCTTGCGCTGGCGCGGGTCGTCTGCGGGCAAGGGCATATAGGTAAATCCTGATTTCGATTCACACGTCTTAATCACCTCTTCCGCCAACTGCCTGATCGTAAATTCACCCGGATTGCCGAGATTGACGGGCTCGTGCAAACCGTCCGTATTCATCAGACGAATCAGCCCTTCGAGCAGATCGTCGACGTAACAGAACGAACGCGTTTGTTCACCTTCGCCGTAAAGTGTCAACGGCTCGCCGCGCAACGCCTGCACAATGAAGTTCGACACCACGCGCCCGTCATTTTCCAGCATGCGTGGTCCATACGTGTTGAAGATGCGCGCGATGCGTATGTCGACGTTGTTTTGCCGGTGATAGTCAGTCATCAACGTTTCCGCGAGGCGCTTGCCTTCGTCGTAGCACGAGCGCAGGCCGATCGGATTGACGTTGCCCCAGTAATCTTCGGTTTGCGGATGGACGAGCGGATCGCCGTAGACTTCCGACGTCGACGCCTGAAGTATTCGCGCGCGGACACGCTTGGCGAGGCCGAGCATGTTGATGGCGCCCATGACCGAAGTCTTAACGGTCTTCACTGGATTGAACTGGTAATGGACCGGCGACGCGGGGCACGCGAGGTTGTAGATCTGGTCCACTTCGAGCAGTATCGGTTCAGTGACGTCGTGGCGGATCAGCTCAAAGCGCGGATTATCGAGCAGGTGAAAGATGTTCTCACGCCTGCCGGTGAAAAAATTGTCGAGGCAAAGCACCTCATTGCCTTCGCTGACCAACCGCTCGCAGAGATGCGAGCCGATGAATCCGGCGCCGCCTGTCACAAGAATCCGCATGCTATCGAATCTCCAGTATAGGTCCCATAGGTCCTATAAGACCTATTCTCGCCTCACAGCATAATTCCCCAAATACAACACGTCCATCCTGGTCTTCCGGAAACAATCGATCGCTTCCTGTGGTGTGCAGACGATCGGTTCGTTTTCATTGAACGACGTGTTGAGGATCACCGGCACGCCAGTCAACTCGGCAAAATCTGAAATCAACTGATAATAACGCTCGTTCACCGCTTTTGAGACCGTTTGCAAACGCCCTGAGCCATCAACGTGCGTCACCGCCGGGATCTCCTGCCGTCGTTCCTTTTTAATTTGGTAGACCATCAGCATCGTGGGCGCAGGATGCGTCTGCTCGAAGTAATCGCCAACACGTTCTTCGAGTATCGACGGCGCAAACGGCCGAAACGGCTCACGCTTTTTGATTCGATCGTTGAGAATGTCTTTCATCTCCGCACGACGAGGATCGACGACGATCGAACGATTGCCGAGCGCGCGTGGTCCAAACTCCATCCGTCCCTGGAACCAGCCCACGACCAGACCATTGGCTATGTCCTGTGCCGCGCGTTTCGTTAACTCCGAATCTGAATAGTGTTCGAAAGGTTCTTTCAACACCGTCCGGATCTCTTCATCTGAGAAATATGGACCAGTATAAGCACCGTCCATCGTTTCTCCACGTTCATTCCTGAGAACGCCATGGTAGATCTGATAGCAAACGCCCAACGCCGTGCCGCTATCGCCGGCTGCCGGTTGAATGAACAGACGTTTGAACGGTGTGTTCAGCAGTACCTTTCCGTTCATCACCGAGTTGTAAGCTACGCCGCCTGCCAGGCCGAGATCGGTAAGGCCCGTCCGATCGTGGAGATGGTGCAGGACGTGAAAAGCAACTTCTTCGAGACGGAGTTGGAGACTCGCCGCAATGTCATGTTCGCGATCCGTAAGGGCGGCGCCCGGCTGGCGCGGTGGTCCAAAGAGCCGCGCAAACCCGTCTGAAAAGACGCGACCGATCACAGGCGAGCCCTCCTCCCACGTCATCTCGACGCCTTCCGAATGGTGACGGAAATAGTCGAGGTTCAAACGGAACCGCCCGTTCTCTTCGGTGCGAACGATCTCGCGAAACTCTTCGATGAAACGCGGACGTCCGTACGGAGCAAGTCCCATAACCTTGCCTTCGTCGCCGTAGTGTGGAAAGCCGAGAAACTGTGTCGTCGCGGTGTAAACGATGCCGGTGGAGTGCGGAAACTCAACCTGGCCCAACACGTCGATCGACTTCCCTTCACCAACGGCCCACATGGTAGAGATGAAGTCGCCAAAACCGTCGATCGACAACAAAGCGGCACGATCAAACGGCGAGACATAGAAGCAGCTCGCAAGGTGTGCGCGATGATGTTCGATGTTATGAAACCGCGCGCGCAGGGTTTTCTTCGACACGCCAAACACACGCGCCAGTTCATCCCTGAGATCCCGGACCTTCGCGGCATTACCGAGGCGGTCCTTGATCTGTTGAAAGCCGGCGCGCGTGGCTGCGAACAGGATCTTCTTGTGCAGGTGCGCCGATGGATCGCGAGAAATTCCGACGTGGTCCAAATCTTCAGGTTTGATTCCGGCAGCTTCGAGACAATAACGAATCGCGTGCGCAGGGAAACCGGCGGAGTGTTTGAAACGATTGAATCGTTCCTCTTCTACAGCGGCGATCAGCCTCCCATCCTTGATGATCGCCGCCGCCGCGTCTCCGTGATAGGCGTTAATCCCCAGGATATTCATCCGCGATTTTATCCGTGCAATCTGTGGCTCAACATGAGTTCCGCCACCGTGCGCTGAAATGCATAGTAAAACCCGGCCCGGCCATCCAGAATCCCGCGACGAACAATCAGGCAATAGACAAGCATCGCCGGCGGCGTCACGATCCGCCATCGTCGCAATCGATCTACAAAACTCAGCTCACTTCGATCGGCCGCGCGCAGTTTTTGCGCTTCGAGTTCCGTGTATCGTGCTTGTGATCTGTACCAGCGTTTGAACGATTTGCGATCGTCGTGAAACACGGGGGAACGCAACTGTTCGATTCGTCCTTCGAGCGCGACTCTCTGCGTGTGACCGTCCTGAACGTACGACGCGGCCTCGCGTCGATAAAGAACTGTGACTGGAGGATATATTCCGCTGTGGAGCTTTTTCCCGTTGATGCAATAGACGAAAGTGGCGCGATATCCGGCCGTCGCTGGATCGGGCTTAAGCTGTTTGAGTTCCTCAATCAACTCATCGGAGACGACGTAATCGGCGTCGAGTGCGAGCACCCACGGCGTTGTAATGCCAGTCTCTTTGAGTCCAAACTCCCACTGATTTCGATGAGAATCAAACGCTCTTTCAAATACACGCACCTGAGGCAGGGATGCGGCAAGCTCAACCGTATTGTCATCGCTGAAACTATCGACTACTACAATATCTCTGGCCCAGCTCAAACCAGCCACCGTGCGCGCAATATTCGGCGCTTCGTTGTAAGTGAGTATGAGGGGCGTTATCTGGTCCAGCATAGTTAGAGCCACAGATTAACGCGAATTAACACGGATTCTGATCCGTGTTAATTCGCGTTAATCTGTGGCCTATCTCACGGTAAAGATCAGCCAAACTTTTCGCGGCATTCTCCCATGAATACTTGCGAGAGAGTTCCTTCCCCGCCTGGCCGCGTCTCGCGAGTTCCTCTTCATCACGGAGCGCCTCAGCCAAACGCCTCGATAACGCTTCCCTATCAACTGTCGCAATCCAACCGGCGTTCGCGAGGACGATCTCCTCTGCAAGATTCACATGCGGGCTGACGAGGGCGGGAACCGAGTGAGACAATGCTTCCATCACACACAAACCGAAGTTTTCCTGATGCGACGGCAGAACCAGCAACGACGCGTTGCTCAGCACGGCGTCTTTCACTTCGCCGTCGAGCCAGCCAGTAAACAAAACTCCGTCGCCGCTCTTTTGTTTGAGCGCGGAGACGTATTCCGCCGGACCATCACCTGCAATCACCAGTCGCCAATCTTCAAACTTCTCGTGTTGGACCAACATCGAAAACGCGTCGAGCAGAACGTCGAGACCCTTCTTCGGATGGAGCCGCGACAACACGAGCACGTAGCGTTTGTCGACCAGCTCGGGAAAATAGCTCGCGAGTTTTTCTTTGGCGTCCAACGTTGACGAACTTGCGATTCCGAGTCCGATCACCTTTCCGTGATTCAGGCCCAACAGCCGTTGTGTAGAGACCTTTTCCGCTTCGGTTGTGTAATGGACGGCAGCGGCGCGACGCAGCATCGCCTTGCCTGCAACCTGCCAGAACAGGCGTTTGCGAACAGACTTCTGCCCCATGCTCCACGGTTCGAGCGTTCCCAACGGCCGGACCACGTAAGGCACTCCCGCTTTCCGGCACGCGTGCGCTGCGGTCACTGAAGAGTGATTAAAAACAGCATGGATGTGGGCCAGGTCAAACTCCCGGATGTTTGCCCGCAGCCAGGATGAAAGCGGGCGTGAGTACTTGAACGACTCACCCAGTTGCGACGGGAACAACAGGGCCGGCACACCCTTCAGATCCGCGGTAATCGTTTTCAAACTCGGATGATTGCGGACGCCCGCATCCGTGCTAATCAGTCTTACCTGTATTCCCTGCTGCTGGAGTGCGCGGCACATGGGAACGATCGCGGTTGCCGGGCCACCCGAACGCTCGTCAACCGATGGTATGACGTGTAGAACTCTCATGCTGACGTTACGCCGTTACGCTCACACCACTTTGCGAGAACGTAAAGTGACCAGGGCCGCGACCAACCGACTGCGCGAGGTTTGTCGAGAAAGTCGTGCCAGATCTTACGGACTGCTCCCGCATTCAAACCAGCCGCGGATAAACACGGATCATGGAAAACGGATGAAATCTTCGATCGGAGATCGTGTTGCATCCACTTCTCGAAAGGCAGCGTGAAGCCCATCTTTGGCCGGGACATAAAATCGCGTGGAAGCAGATCCGCGACAGCATCGGCGAGCAGTGCCTTCGGCCTTGATCCGCGGTCCATCTTCCACTCGCCCGGAAGCGACAACACGTAATCGACCACTTTCCTGTCAACAAACGGCACGCGCACCTCGAGCGAGTGGGCCATGCTCATCGCGTCTGTATCACGCAACAACGTGTTCGTCATGTACCCCTTCAATTCGAGTTGCGAGATCGTGTTAATCGCATCGTGATGGTTTCCGTTGCTATATTCAGGCGGCTCAGATTCGCGCCCCGTCATCCGCGTCATGTAATCGCTCGAGAAGAGTTGCCGCGAAATCCGGTACACATCCGCGGGCTCACCGCTGCTGTTTGCAAGTTCCCAGAATTTGTGGCGCTGCACGGAGCCGTTCAACGCGACCTTTCCAACACCGGCGGCGGCACGTAAAACTCGCTTCGACACCGAAGGCAGCCGATCAAGCCTCATCGCACGCCTGAAGCTCGGATAACCCGCAAACAATTCATCGCCACCAAGGCCCGAAAGCGCAACAGTCAAACCTGACTGTTTCACAGCACGAGAAACGACAAACGTGTTGATGCCATCCATTGTCGGCTGATCGATGGCGCCAATAGCTTCCGGCAGGAGATCGATCAGTTCGCGTTCACTCAAACGTATCTCGTGATGATCCGTCTCAAACCGTTCCGCAACGGCGCGGGAGAATGGCGCCTCATTGAACTTCGCTTCATCAAAAACGACACTGAATGTTTTCGGCCGCTGATTAGTTATGCGTGGCAACATCGCAACGAGCGCGCTCGAATCCATTCCACCCGAAAGAAACACGCCAAGCGGCACATCGCTGACCAGATGAAGCCGCAACGACTCTTCAAGTTCCGCTCGCAACCGTGCAACTGCCTCATCCCTGTCGCGAACAATTTGCTGAGCCTCGTGACGCGCAAACTCAACATCGACGAGTTCGAGGCCCCCAGCAATACTTGCCTCCAAATAATGCCCCGGCAACAACTGCCTGATCCCCTCAACAATCGTCAGCGGCGATTGAACTGCCCCACACGCAAGATACGAATCGACACCTGCCGCGCTAAGCCACCGCGACACCAATCCACTCGCCAGCAGCGCCCGCAACTCCGAAGCAAACAGCAATCGATT
>DASUPZ010000349.1:0-5027 GCA_036280855.1 Pyrinomonadaceae bacterium
CTCGACGACATGAGCAACCAGCCGGGAGCCTTGCCTCTGCTGAGCTACACGCTGCTGGAGCTTTTCAGGAGACGAAACGGTCGAGTTCTAACTTATGAATCCTATAGGGAGGCCGGTGGTGTTCAGAATTCGATCGCACAGCGGGCAGAGAACATCTATTTAGAGTTTGACGCTTTGGAGCAGAGGCTCGCTAAACGAATCCTCCTTCGATTGGTTCGTCCAGGTGACGGAACCGAGGACATCAGACGTCGGGCCAACATCGAGGAATTGATTACGCAACAGGATGAAAAGGAATCCGTTGAAGCTGTAGTTAGTAAGTTGGTTGAGGCGCGCATGATAACGACAGACAGCGACGAACAACTTTCTGTCTGGATTGATCTTTCTCATGAGGCATTAATTCACACCTGGCCACGGTTACGTAATTGGCTTGACGAGAATCGAGAAGCCATCCGCGTTCACCATAAGCTTACTGAGTCAGCGATTGAGTGGGAAAGTCGAGACCGTGATGAAGGAGTCCTGTACCGCGGTCGAAGATTGGTCGAGGTCAGCGAGTGGCTCAAAGGGAATTATGGAAGCCTCAACAATCTGGAACGTGAGTTTATAGATGCCAGCACCAGAATGCGCGATCGCGAGCAGAAAGCGAATGTGCGTCTAAAAAAATGGCGCCAAGTCGCATTCGCCGGATCAGTTGTCCTGGCTATCATCGCCATATTTGCTGCGTTTAAAGTCAGGCAGATCATGCGGCAGCAACGCGATGACGCATTTTCACGCCAGTTGGCCGCCAGTGCTGTATCGGAACTCCAGACAGATCCCGAATTAGGTCTGCTCCTGGCACTCGAAGGGGTAAGAATTGCTCGGAACGATGCAACGGAGGCGTCGTTAAAAAAGGCTTTGCTGGCTTCGCGCGTTCGAGCCTCTTTTTTGGGTCACGAGGCGCAAGTGTACAACGCTGCACTCAACCCCGACGGAACTCGAATGGTCACCGCAAGCGTTGATAGGACAGCTCGCATTTGGGACCTGCAAGGTGTACGCCCACCCGTGATCCTCAGCGGACATGATCGGAACGTGACGTACGCTGTTTTTAGTCCCGATGGGAAGTTCATCGCGACAGCAAGTGTAGACAAAACTGCAAAGTTGTGGGACGCCAATACCGGCCAACATATCAGAGACTTCAAAGGTCACTCGGAAAATATCAATAGCGTGGCTTTCAGCCCGGACGGTCGCCGGCTGATAACGGCGAGCGGCGACAACACAGCTCGCATATGGCAGATCGCTTCCGGCGAAAGCTCGATCGAGTTGACCGGTCACAAGGAATGGTTGAACGCTGCAGTATTCAGTCCTGACAACAAGTGGATTGCCACTGCAAGTGGTGATAAGACTGTGCGAATCTGGGAAGCGCAAACCGGAAACCTGGTCAAAGAACTCTTAAATCACACCGCATCTGTCCTCAGCGTAGCTTTTAGTGTCGACAGCAGATTGCTCGCGACTACAAGTGCCGACACAACTGCGCGTATCTGGGATGTCGAAAGCTGGACCATCAAGAATGAGTTGCGTGGGCACACTGACAATGTCAACAGCGCCGAATTCAGCCCGGATGGCGACTGGGTAGTGACAGCAAGCAAGGATCTAACAACGCGTGTCTGGGAAACTGAAACAGGACGGATGGCGATGGAGCTCCGCGGTCACAAAAGCAATATCAACAGTACGGTGTTCAGCCGCGACGGCAGATTTGTTTATTCGGCGAGCGGTGACAAATCGGTGAGAGTCTGGGATGTCAGCATGGGACTAAATCTGGAATTGCGCGGCCATACGGCTGGTTTATGGTCTGGAGCCTTTAGTCGTGATGGGCAAAAGATAGTAACGGCAGGAAAAGATAAGATACCTCGAGTTTGGTCCGCAAACAGCGGCCAGCTTTTGTTTCCGCTGGTAGGGCACACTGACGTAGTGCACTGGGTTGTCTTTAGTCGCGATGGAAAATTGATTGCTACCGCGAGCAAAGACGAGACAGTGCGAATCTGGGATTCAGCCTCCGGCCGTTCTCTGTTGGAATTAGGAAAAGGTGGAATTTTGTACGCTGTGGCACTCAGCCCGGATAGTTCCAAAGTAGTCATTACCAGTGCAAACAAGACCGCTCGAATATGGGACATCAAACAGGCAAAAGTCATTCTCGAATTGGCAGGACACGCTGCAAATTTAACGTATGCCGCGTTCAGCCAGGACGGGAAATATGTGGTCACTTCGAGTGAAGACAATAGTGCACGTGTCTGGGACGCAGGCACTGGTCAGAGTTTGGCAGAGATGAGGATAACTACAGGGTTCATAAACAGTGCCGAGTTCAGTCCGGACAACAGGTTTGTGTTACTGGGGTGCGGCGACAACACGGCAAGAATTTGGGAAGTGCAGTCAGGTCGACTAATTGACTTGCGCGGACATAACGGCTGGATCACTTACGCGAGCTACAGTCCTGACGGAAGATTTGCGGTGACCGCCAGTCGCGACAAATCGGCACGCATCTGGGATCTAAACACCAACACTCCTGCAATAGAATGGCGCAGCCATAAGGCCTCCGTCACCAGCGCATCTTTCACCTCCGACGGAAACTATGTACTGACGACGAGCCTTGATGGTGTGGGGCGAGTCTTCAAGTGCGATATATGTGGCTCGCTCGACCAAACGATCGAGGTGGCTAATAAGCGCGTCACGAGATCTCTCACCGCTGAAGAAAAAGCAAAATACCTCGGATCTTAAGTGAGACTCTAATGGCCTGCCTCAGGTCTGTGCGGGTACTCATCGTACCTGCGCGATCGTGCTATGATGAGCGACTGATCGCATACACACCTGAAACGTCGAGCAATAGGGCTGACGGTACTGAATCGATTCCTAGCAAGGTTTGATACGTCCTAAGATCCGCTCTTGAGTCTTACCCGTGTTGTGCAGTAGATCTGGTCTACTTACTGCAGTTCTTGCCGAAAAGAAAAATTAAACGGAGGAGAGATGACTACGAACCCCCACGCTGTCGCTGCTGCATTAAACCGCGAAATTATCGACGATCAACCTGATCGGCTCAGCATTCATACACACCACATTCGTCTGTCCCAGGCGAATCTACCCTACAAGCTCGTACCCGAAAAACGACTGGCATCGGAGAAGCACTTTGCCGTTTATGCCGACCAGATCATTATCGATAGCGCGCTACAAAACCCCGGCCGCAACATCGAGTTGCACGCCCGTGAAATCATCATCGAGAAACCCGCGACGCTGGACGTCGGCGGCGCGTACGCAGAGAAAAATTTCAAGCCCGGCGACGTACCGACGCAGAAGGACGCCAAACCCGGCGCCGACGGCACCAATGGCGATAACGGCACGGCCGGTGGCAACGCCGGAAACATCGTCATCAACGCGCATCACGTCGTCAACAAGACGTCGGGGGCTCGAACGCAAAATGTCGCCGAGTTGAACGCCGTCGGCGCGCAGATTCTTGCCGAACACCCGTTGAAGATTGACGACGCGGCGTCGCTGCCCTCAATCGAACTGGGCAAGATGAAGATCTTTGATAACTATGAGGTGACCATCTCACTCGATAACGGTCGCGTTGAAGGCCTCAGCCATCTCACAATCGAATCCACTCGGGTCGATAGCACCAGCAACCGGATCGGCCTGCGACTCTCATTCGGCCCGTTAACGATCACGGGCAGGACCCAATACGCGGATCGGCTCGCGACCCAGCCGTTCACATGCAAGCTCGACGCGAGCGCAACCCTCAAGATTGATGGCTCAGTCAGCGATCTGCGCACCGAGCTGTCGTTGGTGTCCGACACACCTCTCAAACTGCCGCTGCAGAGCATGGACGGGACGCTGAGTCAGGGCGCGCTGAATACGATCCGCGACCGGATCACCGCACATATCGGCAGTGGCCCAATTGAAACGCTCGTGAAGGCGTTTGGCAGCCGGATGGGCGGCGCGGCCCTGACCATTCTCGCAGGCGGAGGACCAGGCGGCCGCGGCCAGGACGGACACGCAGGAAATCGCGGAGAAACCGGACCGAACGGGGCGCAGACTTCGAAGTTCGGAGTGGAGACAGACGGCGGCTTTGGGTTTCCCGAAGAAGCGTACGGCAAGAACGGATCGAAGGGCGGCCGCGCCGGATCGCCTGGGCAGTCTGCCAACGGTGGCAAGGGCGGCCAGGTTGTCCTGAACGTTATGCAGCCCCTCGAACTGGCAGTGATCTACAGCGTCGCTGGCGGCCCGGGCGGTGAGCGAGCAAATCCAGGCGCGCGCGGACAAGGCGGGGCGGGCGGCAGCGGATCGTGGTGCCACATGTACAACCAAAGGACCGGCCGCACCGTCGACGATCAGAAGGCGCCTGACGGTAAGGAAGGTCCCGAGGGTGATCCTACTCAGAGCACCGGGAACAAAGGCCAGCCCGGCGCGGCGGGCGATCCGCTGAAGTTCAACGGCGCGCCGTTCACCGGCGGACAAGTGCCGGCATTAACGTTCACGGACTTGGCACAGGCTTTCAGTCTGAGCCAGTTGTTGATCACGCAGAACGCCACCGATCAGGACTTCCTCAACGCGAAGAACGACGACGAGCGGACGGCAGCGGCCGGCGGCTACGTCTGGTTGATCAACATCAACCAGCCTTTCACCGACTCGTCGTCCAAAATCGATCCATTGAAGGTCTCGAAGCCGGAGCAGCAGGTCCGCGCCCGCATCCACAACAGTGCGGTCGTGTCGCTGATGCGGCTGCAACAAGGCCTTGATTATTACGGCCACAGCCACAACTGGACGCCGGTGCTGAACCTTGTCAACCTGACGAGCAGAACCGGCGAACTAATTACGCTCGGGAAGGTCGTGGAGGACCAGTTCAACAGGTACCTGGACAAAGGCCTCGCTGACAAAGAGCGCATGCAGGCCTTCACAAAGGCGAAGCAGGAGATCGATCGCAAGCTCGCCCAGTTCGACGCCGAAATAGAAAAGCTGAAGCCGCAGATAGAGAATCTATGGACCGAAGTCGAAAAGCATTCCGA
>DASUPZ010000350.1:0-2802 GCA_036280855.1 Pyrinomonadaceae bacterium
GTGCGCCGGCCTGGCGCCGCTTTGGTTTTGATCAGGTAACATCGATAACAAAGCGGCGCCAGGCCGCCGCACTCCAAGGAGGCGCCTAAATCTCCCGGGTTTGAAGGAACCGGATGTAGATCGCGCTGATCACGTTTGTCAGCGCAAGTAGTACAAACGACATCGCTGCCGCATAACCAAAATCAAAAAACCGAAACGCCGTGCGGTAGATGTACAGGCTGATCGTTTCGGTCGCGAAGCCTGGTCCACCCTCAGTAAGAATAAATATCTGATCGAACACGCGCAGCAGGTCCATCGTCCGCAGCAGCAGGACGATCAGTATCGCCGGCTTCAGCAACGGCAACGTGACGTGTCGAAACGTTTGCCACCGGCTCGAGCCGTCGATCAGCGCCGCTTCGTACGGTTCCTGCGGAATCGCCTGAAGCCCTGCAAGCAGCACCAGAAAAACAAACGGCGTCCATTGCCAAACGTCGACTGCAATCACCGATAGCAGCGCCAGCCGTGGCGACGCAGTCCACGTCAGATTCTCAGTGTTGATGCCTAATTGCTTCAGTGTTCCGTTAACGGCGCCAAAGTTTGGATTCAGCATCAGCCGCCACACGACGCCGACCACAACGGTCGGCAACATCATCGGCACGAGCAAACTCGCTCGAAACAGCCCGCGCCCGCGGATCTGTTTGTTGAGCAGCAATGCGAGGCCAAGGCCGAGAAGAAATTCACACGTGAGGGCGACGGCGGCGTAGACAAACGTGTGGGCCATCGCCGTCCAGAAGAAGTTGTCCGATACGAGCCGTGTGAAATTTCCAATCGTCCAGTTAACGCCGGTGGAAGTTCGCTGCTGAAGACTGATGGTGACGGAGTAGATGAGCGGATAAATTGAAAGCGAGAGGAGCACCGCCATTGCCGGCGCGATGAAGAGAGCAGGCAGCAGTAGATCGCGCTTAGCGTGCGCGCTGAAGAATCTTCTCGATTTCGGCATTCGCCTGGTTCATCGCCTCTGCAGCAGATAGTTCGCCGCTGTTGGCTTTCGAGATAAAGATGCCAAACACATTTTCGATTTCGTTCCACTGCGGTGTGCGCGGGCGTGGTCTCGACGTTTCGAGCGAACGAAGCTGGGCCGGATACGCAGGGTTCGCTGCCAGCAGTTCCGGATCCTGAAAGAGCGACTTGCGCGTCGGTGGATTGCCTCGAAGTGCGGATCGTTTCATCTGCTCGGCGGTGGTGGCCCAAAGCAGGAAGTCCATCGCCGCTTCCGCATTCTGCGAATCGCGCGGGATCGCGATCAGCCAGTTGCCTATCTCCGCCTGCCCGGGTTTGTTCACGCCGGGCAGCGTAGTGAACTCCATCTTGCCGATCACTCTCGACTTCGATGGTTCGTTAAAGCGACTGATCCATACGGGCCAGTTGATCGACATCGCCGCCGTGCCTTGCAAGAGGTGTGCGCCGACTTCCTCAGCATTGAAACTCGCATAACCGGGTGGTGAGTATTTACCAAGCTCGAGCATCAGTTGAAGTGCTTCGATCCCTTGCGGACTGTTCACCGTTGGTTTTCCTGACGCGTCAAACATCTCGCCGCCGAAGGCCCAGAAGATTGGCATGAAGTCGGCGACGGCTGCGTTGCCCTGCGCCGCGCGCATGACGTAGCCGTAGATTTGGCCCCCGTTTGCGCCGGTAGTTTCTTTCTCGTGGATTGTTTTAGCAGCGGCGAGCACGTCGTTCCACGTCGCCGGCTCTTTCAAAGAGTGTTTCTCAAAGAGGTCTTTGCGATAGAAAAATAATTGTGAATTGCCAACGTAAGGGAGCGCGTAGAGTGGTCCGGTTTCGTAAGGATGACGGCAGAGCGCGAGCGAGGTCGCTATAAAGTCGCGGTCCGCTTCCGTTTGTCCGCGCTTCTGTAGCAGCGGAGTGAGATCGGTCAGGAACTGTTGGCTGGCAAACTGCGGAAACCACGGATCGTCGAGCATGATCAGATCGTAAGCGCCGCTCCGCGCGTTGAGATCTATCATTTCTTTATCGAAGAGACTTGCATAAGGGAATTGAGTGATGTCGATGTGCGTGCCCGTTTGTGCTTCGTAGTCGAGCGCGGCTTGTTTGAGTGCATCGCCTTCCACGCCGGAGATCACGGCCATGGACAGTTGTTTACGATTGGATTGTGTGTTCGTCGTGCAGGCCGCGAAGAGCAAAAACAGCGCGAGAAGTATCGCCGGAAGTGTCGTTAGCCTCATATTGTCCGCAAAGATTATCACTTATGACGCGGATCGAAACTGCTAATATTGGTCTATGCGACAAATAGTGACGACCGCAACAGGCGGAATCGATGTTCTCAAGGTCGAGGAGAAACCGGATCCGGAACCGCGCGACGGGCAAGTTGTGATTCGCGTGCGTGCGGCCGGATTGAACTTCGCCGACATTTTGTCTCGACAGGGCTTGTATCCGGATTCGCCGCCAAAGCCGTGCGTGATGGGATACGAGGTGAGTGGCGTTGTCGAAGCAGCCGCCAAAGACGTGAACGAGTCGCTTGTCGGCAAGTCAGTCGTGGCGATGACGCGGTTTGGTGGACAGTCGGAGCTGGTCGCGGTGAAGGCGACGCAGATGTTTGAAAAGCCCGAACAGTTGACGTTCGAACAGGCCGCGGCGATTCCGGTGAACTACCTCACGGCGTATGCGTTGCTCGTCGTCATGGGATCTTTGCACGTGGGCGAATCGGTGTTGATTCACAACGCCGGAGGAGGAGTTGGGCTCGCGGCGCTCGACATTGCGAAGAAGATTGGAGCAGAGACTTACGGAACGGCGAGCGGGAGT
>DASUPZ010000351.1:0-4122 GCA_036280855.1 Pyrinomonadaceae bacterium
GAAACAAACGACGGCTATCTCAACGACATTCGCGGCCGCCACATCAGCCGCGACGACGTTTTCAAGGCTATTAAAGAGGCGAAAAGCAGCGCGGTCGATGAAGGCTGCGTGGGTGCAGGCACGGGCACAGTGGCCTTCGGATTCAAGGGTGGAATCGGTACGGCTTCCCGCAAACTGCCGGCGCGACTCGGCGGCTTTACCGTCGGCGTACTCGTTCAATCAAACTTTGGCGGCGTTTTAACGATCAACGGCGCACCGGTCGGACGTGAGCTGGGCCGTTATTATTTAAAGGACGTGCTAGAGCCAGGATCGCCTTCGCCACCGCGAGGCGCTGATGGCTCAATCATCATGGTGATCGCAACCGATGCTCCGCTCGACGCCAGGAACCTGGACCGTCTTGCTGCCCGCGCCATGATGGGCCTCGCTCGAACCGGGGCCGCCGGCACGAATGGCAGTGGCGACTATGCCATCGCCTTCTCAACAGCAGCAGAGGTCCGGATAAAACCTCTCAACGAGTCGGAGCGAAGCGTTCCTCGCAACGTTAAAACACTCGCAAACGATGCTATGTCGCCACTCTTCCTCGCCGTGATCGAAGCCACGGAAGAAGCGATCTACAACTCACTTTTTCGGGCCACCACGACCACGGGGCGAGGCCGAACGGTCGAAGCACTGCCATTGGACCGCACGGTAGAAATCCTCCGAAAGCATGGTCTAATTTCGCCTTCACGCTAGTTCGCACTATCACGACAAGTTCACGGTGGTCTAACCTTTTCATATTGAAGAGAAAACTGTTTGACACTCGCATTCTCTCTTCATAGAATCCAACACGACCCCCCACAACTAAAATCTTGAAGGAGAGTCAAAGGTGGCGACGACTAAACTCAACGTACGTATCAACCGAAAACGACCGGAGTCGATGACCCGGCAGATTCGGGAACAGCTCAACGAACTCATCGATCAGGGAGCCTTGGCAGTGGGAACGTTTCTTCCAAGCGAACGTGAACTCGCCGAGTCACTGAAGGTGGCCCGCAACGTTGTTCGAGGAGCTTACGAACAACTCATGGACGCAGGTAAGCTAGCCAGCGAAGGCCGCAAAGGAAGAACGGTGGCGAGGTCTAGCGGAGGCGGTGGGACCAAGAAGCGATCGACCAAATCGTCTTCGGGTAAAGCTTCGGGCAAATCGTCTAAGGCTTCGAAGAGCAAGGCGCGCAAGAAGTAAGTAGTCATTCAAACGCACTCGTGATTCCCCCTTTATTACTTCCGCGCTTGCTCACACGAACCGAGTTATTCACTCGCCATCGGGGTTTCTTTGCCGAGCGCGATTATCTCATTCCTGATCGCGTTTCGTTCAGCGAGTAGTCGAACAAAGAAGCGTCTCCTCACGAGGAAGAACGTTAAAACTCGAATTCCGGCCACTGACTTGTCCAGCTCTTCAAAAAACACAATCGCGACATAACCGCAAAACGGAATCACCACGAGCGCCAGCAACGCAACGATCCAGTTAACGTACCAGTAGATCGAAGCTGCTACGAGCAGCCACGTGAGAGGAAACAGCAGCATCGCGGAGATAATCTTGACGGTGGAGATCACGTCGTCCGAGTCTCGCGAGAACCTCTTCGCGAGAAAGCCGCCGAGCTTGTAAGCGGGATAGTGTGCGATCGTACCCAGGACGGCTGGTCCAAGCATCAACAGAAACAGGATCGAACGTTTGACGATGGCTCGAAAGACCCTGAGCGTCGAACCTGGCGGTGATAACTCCTCCGGATCGACGCCGGCCTGGTTCAGTTCTTCTTCGAATCGCATCATTCGTGATTCGAGCTTGCGCAGGCGCTCGGGTTGAAGCTCCTGGAGCATCGGATAAGCCTTGATAAATCTTTGCTGAAGTCGCAGTTCGTCTTTGAGGCTGTCGGCCGAGTTGTCGTATGAGGCAGACGAGAAAATGCGTTCGGCACGTGCGGTAGTCTGCAACTCCTGTTCGTGCCTCGCATCCAGAATTACTTCGCGCAGCGCGGTTTCGATCCGGCTCGACAACTCGCGCACGGCTTCTCTGGGCGGTGTGCCGTCGGGTTCGAGCGGGACGGGGTCAACGTCGATTGGAGTTCCGAAGTAAAGTAGAGCATCGCTGCGGAAGCTCGTTTTGGAAGTGTAATAAAGTCCGGCGGGAACGATCTTCAAACTGGAGACTTCGCCGGTTGCGACTGCGGCCAGTGAGATGCGCGCGGCTCCGGTTTTGATCGGCCGCAACCCGGGGTGATCGTGTGAAACGCCTTCCGGGCAGATGCCGATCGTTCCGCCACGGGCCAGCAGCTTGCGCGCAGCGACAAAAGTCTCCTCGTTTTTGGTTACGTCTGCACCTTCGTCCTGTCGTCGATAAACCGGAAGACAGTCGAGCGCCTTTACGAAGTAGCCGAGGATAGGCATGTGAAAGAGGGGCGCCTTCGCGAGAAACGAAACACTCCGCGGCGCGAGACAGAGCAGAAAGACCGGATCGACGAGTGCGTTCGGATGATTGAGGACGAATATGACGGGCTTGTCGCGCGGGACGTGTTCGACACCGGTGACCTCGATCCGCTGGAAGTAAATCCTCAGCGCGAGTCTCAGGAGCGCAACGATGACATGTCTGATCATCGGATTAGTTCGACGTTCAGAGTTCAGCCTTTAGGCTGTTACTCGCCGACGAGCAAGCTAAAGCTTGAACTCTGAGCTACTGTCCTGATTTACTTCGAACCGCTCATCTGTGGCTCATCGCGGCGGTTTGATGCAATAATACTCACGCTTTCCCACTTGATTCAAAATTCATTTGCTCGAGGAAGACCATGAAGCGTTTTGTTGCTCTCGTTGCTGTCCTGGTAGTTGGCCTATGCACTCTCGCTGTAGCCCAAAATCGCACCTACACCATTGAAGACCTGATGAAGGTCCGCCGGGTTGGAGATCCGCGGATTTCCCCTGACGGGAAGCAGGTGGCATTCACGATCGGCGACGTCAATTTCGACGCGAATCGCGTAGTAAACCAGATCTACGTGACGTCGATCGAAGGCGGTTCGATGAAGCAGTTGACTAGCAGCGATCGTTCGTCGACGTCACCACGCTGGTCGCCGGATGGTAAAAAGATCGCCTTCACGACAGGTGGCCAAATCTGGGTGATGGACAGTGACGGCGACGACAAGGAACAGGTCACAAAGGTCTCCACAGGCGCCGCCGGCCCAGTCTGGTCGCCTGATGGAAAGTGGATCGCGTTCACGTCTGAAGTCTATCCCGACTGCAAGGACGATGAGTGTAACAAGAAGCGCGACGAGCAGGCGGAAGCGAGCAAGGTCAAGGCCCACATCGTCACGCGTTTACTTTACAAGCACTGGGACGAGTGGCGCGACATAAAACGAACGCACGTCTTCGTGGTCGCGAGTAACGGCGGCACAGCACGCCAACTGACGTCAGGCGACTTTGATTCACCTCCTTATGCGGCCTCCAGTGGCGTTGATTACGCGTTCTCTCCTGACTCTTCCGAGATCGCATTCCTGCGCAATCCGGACAAGGTTGAAGCTATATCGACCAACAGCGATATCTTCGTAATGCCGTTGTCGGGCGGTGCTCCGAAGAACATCACCGTGCGCAACCGCGGTTACGATGCTGGTCCAATGTACACGCGTGATGGAAAGTTTATCCTGTATCGCTCGCAGGCGACGGCTGGATTTGAAGCCGATCGCTGGCGTGTGATGGCTTACAACCGTGCGACGGGAACCAGTGTCGAGCTGACGAGGAATTTCGATCTTCAGGTCGATGAGATGGTCCTTTCGCCCGATGGACAGCACATCTATTTCATCGCCGGAGACCGTGGGAAGCATCCGATTTTCCGCATTCCATCCGCGGGCGGAGTGCCGCAGAAGATCCTAGCTGACGTGTTTGCCACGAATCTGCACATCACGCCTGACGGCAAAGCGCTCGTGTTTGCGTCGAGCTCAATGCACGCACCTACGGAGATCTATACGTCGAATGTTGACGGCACCGGTTTGACCGCTTTGACTTCCGTGAACACGCAGTTGATCAGTCGCGCAAATCTGAAACCCGCCGAGGAAGTTGAATGGACGGGCGCGCTTGGCAAGAAGATTCACGGCTACGTCATCA
>DASUPZ010000352.1:0-2506 GCA_036280855.1 Pyrinomonadaceae bacterium
TGTTGCCATCCCTGAAGAGTACATTTCCGACATGGGTCAGCGGTTGAGGACCTACAAACGCGTCTCCTCGGCGCGAGACGAAGCGACACTTGGCAGCATCCGGACTGAAACTGAAGACCGTTATGGCCGTGTTCCACCTTCAGTTGAGCGACTATTTGCGTATGCACGTTTGCGCCGCCTGGCTGAGGAGTTGGGGATTGTCTCGATCGACCGGACAAATGACGGAATTGCGGTGAAATTCAGCGAAAAAGCGCGAGTTTCGCCCGAAAAGCTGTTGGATTTTGTGAAGAACCAGGAGGGGGCTGTCTTCACGCCAAACGGTGTTTTGCGGCTGGTTTTGACTGAAGATCAGCAGGACGAGGTGCTCGACGTGGCTCGCGCCGTGTTGCTCCGGCTTCGGGCGAGCGATTAGAATCTTCGGACTATTTTTTAGGAGTTCATTGTGAAATTTAAATACTTTGCAGTTGCAGCCTTCTTTGCCTTCGCGATGCTCGCGTTGAGTGCTCGCAGTGTCGTCGCCCAGGAAGGCGAGATGACGGTTGTCGACGAAGTGATTGTGCAGGTCAACGACGACGTCATCACGCTGTCGATGTTGAAGCGCGAGATAAAAGAACGTATCGAAGCGTTGAAACAAAGCGGGATGACCGAACAGGAGGCGACGCAGGAAACCACCAGCAAACAGGCCGAACTGATCGCGACGCTGATCAACGAGAGACTGCTGCTGCAACGCGGCAAGGAGCTCGATATGGCCGCCGAGATCGAAGCTGAAGTGAACCGGCGCATGTTGCAGATAGCCGAGCAGCAGGGCATCACCACGATCGAGAAGCTTCACCAGGCGATGGTCCAGAGTGGATTGAACCCGGAAGATTTCCGCCGCACGATGCGCAACGAGATGATGAAGCAGGCGGTGCTGCAAAACGAAGTCGACCGGCGCGTTTATCTCGGTTTCTCGACGGACGAAGTGAAGAAGTATTTCGATGCACATCCGGACAAGTTTCGAAAGCCGGAGAGTATCAAGTTGTCTGAGATCTACCTGTCGACAGCCGGTAAGGATGAGGCAGCGGTAAGAGCCAGGGCTGTGGAACTCATCACGCAAATTCGCGCGGGCGCCGATTTTGCGGCCCTCGCTACTGCTAACTCCGAGCGGGAAAAGAACGGGCAGCGCACTGCGCCGCAGGATAAGGGTTATGTCGGCGAGTTTGATGTTCCAAACTTGCGCGATGATCTCGTCAAGGCGTTGAAGGACCTTCCGGTAGGTGGCGTAACTGAGCCGCTCAAGGCCGGCGATGGTTTTCAGATATTGCGAGTTGATGCTCGTATTCCGGGGGCAGCCACGCCGACGTTCAACGACAATCGTGTTCGTGAAGCGATGCTCGGCGAAAACCAGCAGAAAGAGCGCGAAGCGTACCTGCAAAACCTGCGTAACGAAGCGTTTATTAAACTCACCGAGAATTATCGCGCGAGTGTTGAGCCGCTGCTGAAGATCAAGGCCCCGTCCGCTGCGAAGGGTAAAGAGAAGGACGAGAAGAAAAAACCGTAGCACGGATCTTCGCGGATTTTGGAACACGGATTTACACAGATCGATCTGTGTTATCCGTGTTTATCTGTGGCTAATGATTAAGTCTTTTAAAATTCGGGACGTTGAAATCAATCCGCCATTGGTCCTCTCACCGATGGCGGGTGTCACCGACGTCTCTTTCCGACGCCTGTTGAAGCGGCGTGGTGGTGTTGGTCTATCAGTTTCGGAGTTCATCTCGGTCGAAGGCCTCACGCGCAACAATCCAAAATCGAAACGACAGATGCGTTTCTACGAGGACGAGCGGCCGTTTGCGGTCCAGATCTTCGGTGGACAGCCGGAACGAATGTGCATGGCGGCTGAGATGGCGCAGGAAGTAGGCGCCGACATTCTCGACGTGAACTGTGGTTGTCCGGCGCCGAAAGTCGTCAAACATGGCGGCGGATCCGGACTTCTAAAAGACCATTGTCGTCTCGAACAGATTCTCAAAGAGATCAGGAAAGTGATCACGATCCCGCTGACCGTGAAGATTCGAGCGGGCTTTTACGATCACACGATCAATGCCGTCGAGACTGCAAAGCTCGCCGAGGATTGCGGCGTCGAACACATCGCTTTGCACGGGCGCACAAAGGAACAGGGCTATCGCGGGCTTGCAAACTGGGACCTCGTCAGGCAGGTCAAAGAAGCCGTGCGCGTGCCGGTGTCAGGTAGCGGTGATGTGACGACGATTGAAGGTGCGTTCGATCGTTTTCGTGAGACTGGTTGTGACGGCATTTTGATCGGTCGTGGCGCGATGGCAAATCCGTGGATCTTCCGGCAGATCGAGGATGCGATGCATGGACGTCCGATCTTTGAGCCTTCACTTGCCGACAAGCGCGCGATCCTGCACGAGTATTTCGACATGCTGCGCGAAGACATGCCGGAGACGCCCGCGATCAATCGCATGAAACAGTTGGCCGGACAGTTTACTCGTGGATTGCAGGGTGGCGC
>DASUPZ010000353.1:0-8021 GCA_036280855.1 Pyrinomonadaceae bacterium
AAGCTCGCGCCCGACTATGCGCCGGCTTACTACATGCTCGGACTCGTTAACCTCGTTCGCAACGAGCGTCTCGACGAAGCTCTCGAGATGGCGCAAAAAGCGAGACAACTAGCGCCTTCAAGATCGCCTTACGCTTTGCTGGTCGGACACGTCCACATCAATCGTTCAGAGCCCACGGAAGCGCGTCACATTCTCGAACCGTTGACTCGCGACTCGGATCCGTCCGTGCGAGCGGAGGCGCAGCACTTTCTCGATTCACTGGAAAAAGGCGGCACTCGAGGCAAACCAGCGCCGGCGCGCACAATCAGCAGCGCGGCCATCGCCGAACCAGTTCAATCCGGTACTTCACGCATGATCGGCGGCGACATGGGCGGCGGAGCGATCAGAGACGGACAGATCATCGAGAAGTCTGGTTCGCTTCCAGCTGTCGATGAAGTTCTGAACAAGTACGTTGAAGCACTTGGCGGAGCGAAGGCGATCAATGCGGTGACGAGTCGTGTAACGAAAGGAACGCTGGACGTTGCGGGCGTCAGTCGCGGCGGAAGTTTCGAGACAACGGCGCAAGCTCCGAACAAAGCGTTGACAGTAATCCAGGCCCACCCGCTGGGCACGGTGAAAGTCGGTTACAACGGGCGCGCCGGTTGGACCAGCAATGTGAAGGGTGTGAGTGCGTTGAAAGGTCTCGAACTGGCGCGGCTGCAACGTGACGCAGACTTTTACTCGACGATGCGAGTGAAGAACAACTACGCGAAAGTAACGCTTGCAGGCATGAGCAAGATCGGGTTTCGGGATGTTTATGTGCTCGAGCTGCAACCGGCGGCAGGACCGGTGGACCGGTTCTATCTCGACGCGCAGACGTACATTCCAGTTCGATTGAACACCGCTCGGTTAAGCGGGACGGTGCTCGAGCCTGCTGAGATTTACCTGGACGACTGGCGTGAGGTTGATGGGATCAAGTATCCGTTCAGTATCAGCCAGCGTTTAGGAAAACTGACGCTGACGTTCACGGTCACTGAGATCAAACACAACGTTACGATCGACGCTTCGATATTCGAACCACCAAAACAGTAATAGGTCCTTGAAAAAACAGTAGGTCCTATAAGTCCTATAAAACCTATTTTATTCCCGGTAAAGATTGTCGAAGCGCATGCTCGACGGCGTGAAGCGCAGGTCGACCGTGCCCGTCGGACCATTGCGCTGCTTCGCGATGATCAGCTCTGCGATGTTCTTTCGATCCTCAGGCATCGCCTCGCGCTCTTCGGGCGACTTGTACACCTCCTCGCGGAAGATGAACGCAACCACGTCGGCATCCTGTTCCAATGCTCCTGATTCGCGCAAGTCTGAGAGTTGCGGCTTGTTACCTGACCGGGTTTCGGGCGCACGTGAAAGTTGCGACAACGCCACGAGCGGCACGTTCAACTCCTTCGCCAGTCCTTTCAACTCGCGAGAAATCTGCGACACTTCCTGCTGGCGCGATTCGGTGCGCTTCGCCGATCCCGACATCAACTGCAAGTAGTCGACGATAATCAAGTCGAGCTTCTTCTGCTCCGCGGCCAGACGTCGCGCCTTCGCGCGCATCTCCAGCACGCTCAACCCGGGAGTGTCGTCGAGGTAGATCTTGGTATCCGCGAGTATGCCCAGCGACTTTGCGATCTGCGCCCACTCGAGCCGCGTAAGAAAGCCGTTGCGAAAACGCTGCGCATCGATGTTGCCCTGCGAACAGAGCATGCGCATCACGAGCGACTCCTTCGACATTTCGAGCGAAAACACTCCGACAACCGCACCCGCATGAATCGCTGCATTCTCAGCGAGCATCAACGCGAAACTCGTCTTACCCATCGACGGGCGTGCCGCGAGAATGATCAGGTCCGCGTTCTGAAGTCCTGAAGTCATCTTGTCGAGATCCGCAAAGCCGGTTGTGAGACCAGTCAACACGGCCGCACGGCCTTCCATCTCCTGCACCTTCTCGAGCAGTTGCTCCGCAATCGGCTTGACGTGCATGAAGCCCTGGCGAACACGTTCGTCGGCGAGCTGAAAGATCGCGTGCTCCGCATGATCGAGAATGAGCTCGGGTTCGTCTTCTTCGGCGAGTGCCTCCTGCGTGATCTTGTTTGAAGTCTTGACGAGTTGTCGCAGCATCGACTTGCCACGCACAACCTTCGCGTAGTGAGCAATATTGGTCGAGTGTGGCAGGCCGTAAGTCAGGTTGGTGATAAAACTGACGCCGCCGACTGATTCGAGCGCGTTTTCTTTTTTGAGCTCTTCGCCGATGAGGATCGGATTGATCTCGGCGCCACGCTCAAACAGCATGACCATCGCCAGGAAGACGCGGCGATGCGAAGGAACGTAAAAATCTTCGGCGCGAAGTTGTTCGATCGCCTGGCTGATTAAGCCGTTATCGAGAAGTATGGCGCCGAGGATGGCGCGTTCGGCTTCGGCGCTGTTTGGGAGCGCACGTTCGAATGGTTGATCACGGATTGGGTCTGGAGCCGCCATGGTTGATTGTTAAATGCAGATTTTCGAATTGCAAACGTAACGGCAGTAATGGAAAGGGCGCTGCGGGTTGAAACCTGCAGCGCCCAGACTATACATCAGGATCCCGGTTCGATCCTGTTTTATCTGATTTCTACTCCGCGTTATCGGCGGTTTCCTGCTTTGTCAGGTCCGCTTCCTGCTCAGGCGTCAGGTGACCGACAATTACTTCACCTTCCGAGCTCACGCGCACCTTCAGATCAATTGTGACCTCTCGATGAAGCCTGACCGGAACCGTATATTCACCAAGACGCTTCAACGGCTCGCGCATGTGAATACGATGACGATCGATCTCGTAACCGCGTTCTTTCAACGCTTCCGCAACGTCCATCGACGTCACTGAACCATACAACGCGCCCTGTTCTCCGGCTTTGCGCTTGAATTCGAGCTCGAGTGCACCCATCTGCTGCGACTGCGCTTCCGCCGTGGCGCGCTCTTTCGCTTCCTTCTTCAACAGCGCCGCACGCTCTGACTCGATGCCTTTGACGTTGCCGGCAGTCGCTTCAACCGCCAGCTTGCGAGGCAGCAGGTAGTTGCGAGCATAACCCGCTCTGACTCTGACGATCTCGCCGCGCGCGCCGAGGTCGTCGACGTCTTCGCGCAAAAGTACTTTCGTATGTGCCATCTTATGTCTCCTGTCCCGCTTGTAATCCTGTTAGTCGGTCGTGTACGGCAGCAAAGCGATGTTGCGGGCGCGCTTGATTGCTTCCGCCAGCATGCGCTGGTGCGTTGCACAGTTGCCTGAGATTCGTCTCGGCAGGATCTTGCCGCGCTCGGGAAGGTAGTTTTGCAACAGCCTGACGTCTTTGAAGTCGATTAGATCCACTTTGTCGATACAGAAGCGACAAACGCGTCGCCGGTGCATGCGTCGACCACCGCCGCGGCCGCCGCCCATTGGGCGTCGATCCTGATCGTCGTCACCATCGTAGCCACCGCGCCCACGCTCTTCATAGTTGGTTGCCATAATTATCCTCTTCAAACTCGTTCGAACTTATTCGCCGGCCGCCTCGGCAAACTCCATCGTGGCGCCGCGGCGCGAGTGCGATCCTCTTTCGGGACGCTTCGCGGCCTTGCGGGCGCGTCGATCTTTCAACTTATCAGCGCGGCGTCGATCTTCATCCACTCGCACCGTAATGTAACGCAGCACGCGATCGTTAACGCGCATGCGACGCTCGAGCTCGGCGATCTCGCGACCGGATCCTTCGATCTCCAGCAGCACACAGGTGCCGTCTTTATGGTTGAGAATTTCGTAGGCAAGCTGGCGTTTGCCCATCGTCTCGGCTTTGGTCACTACTCCACCCTGGTCCGTAACGATCTGCGAGAAATTCTCGGTGAGTCTCGACACGTCGTCATCGGCCGTCGGGTCTACGATGAAGACCACTTCGTACTGTCTCTTTGTATCCAAATCAACCTCCAAATCGGCAATCAGTTAAATTCTGCCATCGCTTTCAAGGCGCCGTCCCTGATGATCGTTCTAATCGCGTTTGCGCTTTTTTCAATCGTTTCGATCACGACCGCTCGCTCGGATCGCGCAAACGAGTCGAGCACAAAACGTTTCGGATCGGAGATCGGATGATCGGGTTGAATGCCGATCCGCAGTCGCACGAATTCAGTTGTTCCGAGCGATGCGATGATCGACTTGAGCCCGTTGTGCCCGCCTGCCGTACCGCGTTCGCGTATGCGAATCCTGCCGAGCGGTAAAGCGAGATCGTCTGAAATCACGACCAGCTGAGTTACCGGCGACTGGCTTTGTATCTTCGCGACGAGGCACGAAACAGCATGGCCGCTCAGGTTCATGAAGGTCTGCGGTTTGACGAGCTTCGTAACCGCCCCTTCGATCGTTCCACGTCCGACGAGCGAGCTGCACTCGCGACGGCCCACTACGATTCCTTCGTCCTGGGCCAACTTGTCAATCAGCATGAATCCCAGATTATGACGCGACCACTCGTACTCTGCACCGGGATTTCCTAAACCAACGATCAACATTAGACAGGATTTCAGGATTCAAATGATTTACAGGCCAATCCGGTAAATCATGTAAATCCTGTCTACTATTCCTCGCCTTCCTCGTCCTTCTTGCCCTTGCCGATCACTTCGGGTTCGGCAGGCTCTTCGCCCTCGGCAGCAGGCGCCGCCTCAGCCTCTTCCTTCACGATGCTGACGGTCGCGAGCACGAGTTCGGGATCATTCAGAATCTCGATCCCTTCGCTGACCTTGATGTCCGAAACGTGTAACAGGTCGTGCACGTCAAGATGTGAAACGTCAACGTCGAGCGTGTCGGGAATGTCGCGCGGCTGACAACGCATCTGGATCTCGCGAACGATCTGCTCCAGCACTCCCTGTTTCTCTTTGACGCCCACCGGCTCCCCAACGAGATGGAGCGGCACCGTCACTTCGATCTTCTGTCCTTTGACCAGCCTGGTGAGATCGGCATGGATCAACCGGCCTCGCACCGGATCGATCTGTCGATCGTGAAACATGACTTCACTTTCACCCATGCCTTCAACGTCGATCGTGAAGATCGTGTTTCGACCTGATTCAGAGCGAAGAATCGCAGCCAGATCACTCAGCTGAGCAACGGCGGCAACAGTCTCTGCTCCACCGCCGTAGACCGTGATCGGGACCATGCCCGCGCGGCGCGCACGGCGCGCATCGTTCTTGCCGCGGCCGTCGCGCGGTTTTGCCTGCACCCTGAAATCTTTTTTGTCCGCCATGATTTCTCCTTACAAACTTTCAGCGACAAGCCATTGTCAATTTTCAATTGCAGAAATGCCGATTTGAAGCGGCAATTGGCAATCGGAAAATGGACAATCAGCTCGTCGCTGATGGTCTTCGTTTAAGCCATCAGTGTTTGCCCTTCATACGAAGAGCGAAGAAACCGAAGTTTCCTCGTGGATCGACTTGATCGCTTTCGCCAGAAGCGGCGCGATACTTAGTACTTTTATCTTATCAAGCTCACATGCGTAATCGCTCAACGGAATGGTGTTGGTAACGATTATCTTTTCAATATCCGAGCCACCCAGCATATCGACTGCTTTGCCTGAAAATACCGGATGCGTAAAACAAGCATGTATTCGTTCCGCGCCCGCATCCTTCAAAGCGCGTGCAACTTTCGTCAACGAACCACCAGTGTCGCACATGTCGTCGACAATCAAACAACTGCGGCCACGAACGTCGCCCACGACGTTCATCACTTCGGCCACGTTTGCCTTTTCACGACGCTTGTCACACAGCGCTAGTTCTGCCCCAAGTCGCTTTGCGTAAGCACGTGCACGTTCGGCGCCGCCGGTGTCGGGAGCAACTACCGTCAAATTGGGTAAAGGATGCTCCTGATAGTAACCGATAAAGACCGGCGCTGCGTAAAGGTGGTCCACCGGAATATCAAAGAACCCCTGGATCTGTGCTGCGTGCAGGTCCATCGCCAAAAGCCGATCTGCGCCTGCGACCGTGATCAGGTTGGCGACCAGCTTCGCTGAGATTGGAACGCGCGGCCGGTCCTTTTTATCCGACCTGCCGTAACCGTAATACGGAATGACGGCCGTGATGCGCTCGGCCGACGATCGACGAAACGCATCGAGCATCACGAGCAGTTCCATCAGATGCGCGTCAGTCGGCGGGCACGTCGGCTGCACCAGGAATACGTCGCCACCGCGAACGTTTTCGTCGATCTGAAAGTTGAACTCGCCGTCAGAAAAACGTTCCGGATACGCCTTGCCCATGTCACAACTAAGTTGGCGACAAATCTCTTCGGCCAACTTGGGATTAGCATTTCCGGAAAAGATCTTGATGCCGCCGGTTGTGCTCATAAGACGAATTCATTGCCGATTGCCAATTTCCGATTGCCAATTTGAAGGGTGACTCAAAATCGGAATTGGGCAATTGAAAATCGGCAATACAAAACTTGGCTGGGGCGGGTGGATTCGAACCAACGAATGCCGGTTCCAAAGACCGGTGCCTTACCACTTGGCTACGCCCCAGAATCTGTTTGCAGTTTTAAGAGAGCGTAAAAAGCGGGAACCCAGATGAATTCATTGCTCTGAAATACTCGGTGCGTGAGAGTGTGTGACAGGAGAAAACTTTCCATCCTGCTTCACATTTCAGATTGTCGAGAGCACGATCCCTCGACGTCTCATCGTCAAAGACACCAAACACGCTCGAACCACTTCCAGCCAATAAAGCGCCCCGCGCACCTGCTTCAAGCAACGCCATTTTAACGCGCTCGATTTCAGGTTCTATCTCAAAGATCACACTTTCAAAGTCATTGCACAGAGGCCATTGACCACTGCCGGCGGAATCAAGCTCCGCTAAGGAACTTGAAAGAATAGAGGCCGATTCCGAAGTTGTCAAGGAACGAGCATTTAGTGACGCGTAAGCAGTTGCAGTTGAAACTCCGGCGTTGGGAGTGACGACGATCAGGTGTTGTTTCGGACTATCGGGAAGCTCTTTGAGCGTGGTCCCGGTGCCTGTTGCGAGACAAGTGCCGCCTTTTAAAAAGAACGGAACGTCAGCACCGAGAAAACCCGGATCCATCAATTCATCGATCGCGAAATTGCGTCCCCAAACGGCATTCAGGCCCAGCAGGGCAACTGCGCAGTTGGACGATGCGCCACCGAGACCGGCCTTTGTTGGGATTCTTTTGTGCAGCGCGATCTCGGCTCCGTACGCCACCTGGTAACAAGCCCTCAACGCGCTCGCGGCTTGAATGATCAGGTTGTCGCTGTCTGTGGGAATTGTTGGATCATCGCAAGTGAGAGTGACGGGACCTTCTTCCCCATGGGAGACAAAAGTGAGATCGTCGCAGAGTGAGATCGTCTGGAGCACAGTCACGACGTCGTGATAACCGTCGGGTCGTTTGCCCAGCACGCGAAGAAACCAGTTGATTTTGGCGAAGGAAGGAAGCTTGAGAGTGGTCGTGGTCAACGCGTAATGAAAGTTTGCGTCAGGTAAACTGAGCCATCTGGGCCGATATAACTGCCGATCGCCATGGCGCGAAATTCTTTCGAGAGGATGTTGTCCCGGTGTTTGGGAGAAGCCATCCATCTCTCAACCGCGAAGGCTCCCGGATCGTCGTAGCCCTGATTGTACGCGATGTTCTCGCCGAGGACCGAATAGCGCTGGATGCCGGCGGCGCGGGCGCGATCGCGCAGACGTTGACCATCGGGTGTGACGTGGGAAAAGAAGTTGAGACGCGACATGCTCTCGGAGTGGTTGCGGGCCATGACGCAAACGTCCGAGTCCCAGGTTAAGGCCGGCAGGCCGTTCTTTAGGCGGACGGCGTTGGTCTCTTCGAAGGCGCGTTTTTCGATATCGTTCGGCTGCACGAGGGCCGAGCCGGGAGCGACGAAGAAAACGACGGCGAGAATGAGGACGTACCACATACCGCCTTGAGGGTACCAAACATGGCAAACATAGATCAACACTTTCTTGGAGTGCGGCGGCCTGGCGCCGCTTTAGTACTCGTTCGCGTACGATCGAATAACAAAGCGGCG
>DASUPZ010000354.1:0-5593 GCA_036280855.1 Pyrinomonadaceae bacterium
ACAAAAAACGTTCGCATCGAGTTGAGAAACATCTCGGGCACGATCGTTGTCGAGTCGTGGAATAAAGACGAGATACGTCTTTCGGCGACGTGCGAGTCGAAGCATGCCCTCGTGCTTCCGAGGCAGATCGATCAGAACCTCGTGATCAACGTCATGAGCGACAACCGCGGCAAGGGCGACGTTGGCGACATCAATTTCAAACTCCAGGTTCCCGTTAATTCAAATGTCGATCTGGAAACAAAACGCGGCAACATCAGCGTGTCGAACATTCGCAGCGATTTGGTAAGAGCGCATGTTTCACTGGAAGGTGATATCGAGCTGACAAACATCACCGCTTCCAATGTCGTCGCACAGAACGTCACGGGAAACATTTTTTTCGAAGGCGAGTTTTCGCTCGGCGGCAATTACGAATTCAAGTCGAATAAGGGCGACATAACGATCCGCATTCCGGGAAACTCTAATTTCCGTTTGGTGGCTGCATCATCCTCGCGCAAGATTGCGTTGAATGATTTCTGGAACAACAAGTTCAAGTCGCAGGATGGCAGAAGGGTTGTAGGCGACGTTGGTGACGGGCGCTCGTCCGTATCTGTTACCAACTTCAGCGGTCAAATTACATTTTTGCGAAAGTAAGTGGTTCGCATTCATTTGGCATTCATTGGCTGGGGACGTTGCGCATGCAACGTCCTTTTTTTAGTATTGCTCGCGATGACTAAATTGAAGCTCCTTCTTTTAGTAGCAACTCTGTTCCTTTTTGCCAGTCCTGCCTTTCCTCAGACCGTTCCGGAAATTCAGTTACTCACGCGAAGCGCGACGCGTCGCGAAGTCCGTCGCTTTGCTTACGGCGGAACAGTCACTTTGATCGGGGCGCCACGTGGGGCAGTGACAGTCGAGGGCTGGGCGCGCAATGAAGTCGAGCTCGTCGCAGAGATCGAACTCAAAGGGCCTACTGAAGCAGACCTGGACCAGCTCGCAGCCGTGAATAGTTTTGTTTTCGATGAGGATTCGAATCACTTGAGCGTGTTGACTACCGGCACGCACGATCGTGCATTCATGAAGCGTGCGGCGAAGAACTTCCCTAAGCGACTGCTCAATTTCCCCTGGAAAATTGATTACCGTTTACGAGTTCCCGTCAATACGGATCTTGAAATCAACGCCGGCCATGGACCAGTAAAACTCTCAGGTGTCGAAGGTGCGATGCGTGTCAGTGCCACTGAAAGCGAGACCGCGTTGACGCTCACCGGCGGCACTGTTGCCACGACTGTGACGGCGGGCGTGATCACGTTTAGTGTTCCAGTACGGAGCTGGCGCGGTGCCGGCGCCGACATTCGTATCGCTTCTGGCACGATCAACGTCGAGCTGCCGCCCGGCTTCAGTGCTGACATCGATGCCGAAGTGTTACGCACCGGAAAGATCGTCAATACCTACGAAGGTCTCGCCGCCCGCGAAAAACCCGGCATCACGGAACGTACCGTTCGTGCACGCGCCGGCGCCGGTGGTGCGTACCTGAAGTTTACGGTCGGCGACGGAACCGTGAATATAAAACGCGCCGCTCCGTAGTACTTTGTCCTATGTATGTCTAGAATGACGCGCTACTCATAAACACAATGAGCATCAAAAGCGACAAATGGATCCGCATGATGGCCAACGAGTATGGAATGATCGAGCCGTACGAGCCTGGCCAGGTTAAAGAAGTTGAAGGTAAGCGAATCGTGTCTTATGGCACGTCGAGCTATGGTTACGACATTCGTTGCGCCGACGAGTTCAAACTCTTCACAAACATCAACAGCACTATCGTCGATCCAAAAGAGTTCGACGAGAAGAACTTTGTCGACATCAAAGGCGACTCGGTAATCATCCCACCCAACAGCTTCGCCCTCGCGCGCACGGTCGAATACTTTCGCATCCCGCGCAACGTTCTGACCATCTGTCTGGGCAAGAGCACGTATGCGCGTTGCGGAATCCTGGTCAACGTGACTCCCTTCGAACCGGAATGGGAAGGCTACGTCACGCTCGAGTTCTCCAACACCACCCCACTCCCCGCAAAGATCTACGCCAACGAAGGCGTCGCCCAGGTCGTGTTCTTCGAATCCGACGACGTTTGCGAAACGAGCTACAAAGACCGCGGCGGCAAATACCAGGGCCAGCGCGGCGTCACCCTGCCTAAAATGTAAAATGCCCACTCCCCAGGTTCTTCGCTTCAAAAAATTGGATGAGCGTGCGGTGCTGCCGAAGAGAGGAAGTGTGTTGGCGGCGGGGTTGGATGTTTGTTCGATTGAGGATTTGGAACTGGGGCCGCGGCAACGGATCATGGCGAAGACGGGGTTGGCGGTAGCGATCCCGATCGGATTTTATGGACGGATTGCGCCGAGGTCCGGACTTGCATCAAAGCATGGACTCGACGTGCTCGCGGGTGTCATAGATTCAGATTATCGCGGTGAGATTTGTTGTCTGCTCTACAACACGGGAGACGAACCGATCAGGCTCGCCGCGGGAAGTAAGATCTGCCAGTTGATACTCGAACAAATAATTACGCCAGAGGCTGCGTGGACCACGGATCTGGATGAGACAGCGCGTGGCGCGGGCGGATTTGGATCCACGGATTAACTCAGATAGGGGAACTGAAATTGATTAGAAATAAGTACATTGCGGCGCTGCTGGCGATCATTCTTACGGCGTCAACGGCTGTTAGCTGGACGCAGGCGACTGCGCCGGTAACGACGAAAGCACTGTCTGCGACTGAGCGTCAGCTCGTCGAGAGCATCAATCTCGCGACAATCAAGGAGGCGGTGAACGCACTCGCAGCGCCCGAGATGCAGGGGCGTGGCACTGCGCAACCGGGTGGCGACAAGGCGGCTGCGTATCTCGCCGATCGTTTTGCGAAACTCGGATTGAAACCGCTCGGACAGAACAACACTTATCTCCAGCCGGTAAAATTTAAAGAAACACTCGTCACGTCGGAGTCAACCATCACGGCTGGGGATCAAACACTCAAACTTGGACCAGACTTCTTCGTCCTGCCGCCATTCAGCGGCGACGAGAACGTCAAAGGCAGCCTCGTGTTCGCTGCTTACGGCGCGGCCTTTCCAAACATGAAGCGCAACGACGTTGCAGGTCTCGACGTGCGTGGAAAAGTGGTCGTGCTTCGCGAAGGACCGCCGCCCGAGATCAACAAGGACTCGTGGTCCAAGGCGCAAGCACAACTCAACGTCCTGCGCGGATTGATCGCAAAAGGTGTCGGCGGAATCGTCCTGATCAGCAACTACACGGAAGATCGGCCTTACTCCGAGTCAGCAGATTACCTGACGCGTCGCCGGCTCGAACTGGAATCTGATCCGGATTTGCCCGATTTTCTGCCGCCGTTTATCGCCGTCAGCGACGCAGGCGCCGACAAACTTTTCGCCGGTTCGGGTATAACCAAAGCAGATGCCTTTGCAAAAGCAGAGCGCGAAGATTTCACGCCGATCGATCTCAAACAAACCGCCGCGATTACAGTTCGGCTGAAGAAAGCCAAAGGCGTCGGCAATAACGTTGTCGGTTTACTCGAAGGCTCCGATCCGAAGTTGAAGTCGGAAGCTCTCGTTTACTCCGCGCATTACGACGCTTACGGAATTTCAGCAGATAACCGCATCTACCACGGCGCCGCGGACAATGCGCTGGGCGTTGCCGAGATGATTGCGGTCGCGGAAGTCATGTCGCGTGCGGCAACAAAGCCGCGACGTTCGGTGATCTTCATCGCCGTGACAGGCGAAGAATACGGAGGCTTTGGTTCCGACTACTGGGTGAAGAACCCGACGTGGAACATAAAACAGGTTGCAGCAAACCTGAACCTCGACGGCATGGGCACCGAGATCTATGGACCAGTGAAAGTGCTGGTCGGCTACGGCACTGAACACTCGACGCTCGGCGCGCTCATGAACGACGTCGCAGTCGCGAGCGGCATTCAGGTGATTCCGGATCCGATGCCGGAAGCAAAAGCGTTCTATCGCTCCGACCATTACCTTTTTGTTAAGCGAGGCATCCCGGCGCTGATGGTTCTCGGCGCTCCCGATGGTCCAACAAAGGATTGGACTGATCGTTTGAAGAAGTGGTCGAAAACGGATTACCACCAACCGACCGACGTAGTTAAGGCTGACTGGGACTGGAATGGACCACGTACCATCGCCTCCCTGATGCTCGTAATGGGTCTGAGGATCGCGAACGATGAAACGATGCCCGCGTGGTTGCCAACCTCGGTCTTCAACCGCGAACGGGGCACGGACAAGCCGGCGCCGCCCGAGCCGTAAACTACATCCCAAAAGGTTGATCGCCCGTGGGCGGTCAACCTTTTCCTCCATTTTCGTTAAACAGCTCCAGAGCCGTGGTTAGCTACCACGGCTTTTGCATGTCTAATCTGCAACGTCGATAAATAGTGCGGATTTGTTGGCTATTGTTTCAAGGTAAGTCAGCGGAACGTACCATTTTCAACCTCTCCCCGTACAGAGGTTTCCCCCGTAAAGCGGCTGGCCAAGCTCCATAACCACCTGCTTGGCACAAAGTTTGAAATGTGTCCACAAGTCTGAAGGAGGAGATAAGGATGAGAGCAATCAGAAAAACAATTTTCATGGGATTCCTGGCCATACTGGTAACGGCCGGTGCGGCTACCACCGGCTTTGCACAATTTGGCGCCAGCAACACGACTGCAAGGGATCTCGTGCGACGTATTCAAACACGCACAGACTCTCTACAGCGTGCAGTCCAAAATGCAGCGGATCGTAACAATTATCGGGTCGAAGACGTCGAACGTATGATCGTAAATTTCGAGTCCGAATTAAACCAGCTCGATCGACGTTTGGTGTCTCGTCGCGCGACGTCACCATCCGATGTCCAGCCCGTTTTGGATCGCGCTACCCAGATTGACAACTTCTTCTCGAACAACCGGTTGGGAGCGGGTTCACGGCGTGAATGGCAGGCGATTCGTACTGATCTCGATCAACTCGCGAGTCTTTACAACGTCGATGCTCCCTGGGGCGGAGGCACTGTCGGCGGTGGTGGAACTGGAACTGACGATTACAACTTAAGCGACGCGCAGATGCGGCAGTTGATCGACCGGCTAAACGTCCGTTCGGCAGCTTTCAGTCGCAACCTGCGTCAGGATCTCAACCGTCGCAACTACGACGATCGATCTTCAGCGGATGAAGTTCGTCGTGAGCTAAGTGAGTTTGAGACTGCGCTTGTTCAATTGCGCAATCGCGTGAATAGCCGGCGCTCGACCTCTTCACAGGCGCGCGAGCTGTTGGAGCACGCCGCTTTTCTGAACAGCTACATCGCGTCACGCCAGTTGTCGTATCAAACTGAAAACAACTGGACCACGCTGCGGCAAGACCTCGACCGGCTTGCCAGTGCTTTCAATATCGCGTGGAACTGGTCGAATGTGCCGACCGTGCCGGGAGGCGGCGGTGTTGGACGCAGAGATCTGACGGGCACGTTCCGGCTCAACACGAGTCGTGGTGACGATGCGCGACGGGCGATAGACGATGCTACGAGAAGCCTGTCCAGCGCGGAGCGGCAGCGAGTTCAGGATTCGTTGCTGAGGCGATTCGATCCGCCGCAGATG